>NZ_JBYSZI010000028.1:8895-84492 GCF_058787075.1 Cupriavidus sp. FW305-46 | reverse complement strand
GACGGCGGCGCCCAGCAGCGCGCCTTTGCCGATATCGCCGACGGCATCGACGCGCTGATGCGCATCATCGAGAATCCCAACGGCGTGGCCAGCGGCAAGATCTACAACATCGGCAACCCGGGCAATATCCACTCGGTGCGCGAACTGGCCGAGATGATGCTGAAGATGGCAGCCGACTACCCGGAATACGCGCAGGAAGCGCGCAAGACGCAGATCATCGAGACCTCCTCGGGCGACTTCTACGGCAAGGGCTACCAGGACGTGCAGCACCGCGTGCCGAAGATCGACAACACCATCGAAGAGCTGGGCTGGAAGCCCGGGATCAGCATGGAAGCGGCGCTGCGCCGCATCTTCGAGGCGTACCGCGGCAAGGTGGTCGAGGCCCGCACGCTGGTCGATTCGGCCAACTGAGCGCGCAACGCAAATGGCACGCATTGCCCTGAAGGTCGACGTCGACACGCTGCGCGGCACGCGCGAAGGCGTGCCGAAGCTGCTGTCGATGCTGGCGGCTGCGCAGGCGCAGGCAACCTTCCTGTTCAGCCTCGGCCCCGACCATACCGGCTGGGCGCTGCGGCGCGTATTCCGGCCCGGCTTCCTGAAGAAGGTGTCGCGCACCTCGGTGGTGTCCAACTATGGCCTGCGCACGCTGATGTATGGCGTGCTGCTGCCGGGGCCGGACATCGGCCGCAAGGGGGCCGCCGAGATGCGCGCGGCGCGCGCTGCCGGCCATGAGTGCGGCATCCACACCTGGGACCACGTCTACTGGCAGGACAACGTGCGCGAGCGCGATGCTGCCTGGACGCGCCGGCAGATGCAGCAGGCGTTCGCGCGCTACACCGAGATCTTCGGCGAAGCGCCGGCCACGCACGGCGCAGCCGGCTGGCAGATGAACGAGGATGCATTCCGCCAGATCGATGACTGGGGCATGGCGTACGCGTCGGATGGACGCGGCACCGCGCCTTATGTTCCGACCATCGACGGCGTGCCCTGCCGGCACGTGCAGATGCCGACCACGCTGCCGACGCTGGATGAACTGATCGGCACCGACGACCTGACCGAAGACAACGTCCACACCGCGCTGCTGAAGCTGACCGAAGGCACGCGCGACCATGTCTTCACGCTGCATACCGAGCTGGAAGGCGGCAAGCTGGCGCCGGTGTTCGAGCGGCTGCTGGCCGGATGGCGTGCGCAGGGGCACGAACTGGTGTCGATGGCGACGTGGTATCGCGGGCTGGATCGGCAGGGATTGCCGGAGTTGCCGGTAACGTGGGGAGAGATCCCGGGGCGCAGTGGGGAGTTGATCGTGCAGCCGCAGGGCTGATGAGTCATTTCGACTGCTGAATATCACAATTGCCGATTGCGCGCTCCCTCTCCCGCAAGCGGGAGAGGGGAGCAAACAGAGTAGGTTTTCGTGGCGCAGTAGCCTAACTAGGCCCGCCGCTCCGCCCCCACCCGCAGCCCGTTGAACACCACCAGCAGGCTCGCTCCCATATCGGCGAACACCGCCATCCACATCGTCCCCATCCCCAGCACCGTCAGCACCAGGAACACGGCCTTGATGCCGAGCGCCAGCGCGATGTTCTGCGTGAGGATGCTTGAGGTGCGGCGCGACAGGCGCACAAAGGCCGGGATCTTGCGCAGGTCATCGTCCATCAGCGCCACGTCGGCGGTCTCGATTGCGGTGTCGGTGCCGGCTGCGCCCATGGCGAAGCCGATATCGGCACGCGCCAGCGCCGGTGCGTCGTTGATGCCGTCGCCCACCATGCCGATGCGGCCGCCGCGCGCGTGGGCGGCGCCGGCAAGCGCCGCGATGCCGTCGGCCTTGTCCTGCGGCAACTGGTTGCCGCGCGCCTCATCGATGCCGACCTGCGCCGCAATGGCTTGCGCCGTGTGTGGATTGTCGCCCGACAGCATCAGTGTCCTGACGCCCAGTTCATGCAGCTCGGCAATCGCCTGCCGGCTGGTGTCGCGCACGGTATCCGCCACCGCGAACAGCGCCAGCGCCGTGGCGGCGCCGTGGCCGTCGACGCGCGCAAGCAGCACCACGGTCTTGCCCTCGCGCTCCAGCGCTTCGAGCCGCGCCTCCAGCGCCGGCGAGCAGGCGCCCATCTCATGCACCAGGCGGTGGTTGCCCAGGCAGTACGCCACGCCCTGCACCTTGCCGCGCGTGCCGCGCCCCGCCAGCGCCTCGAAGTCGTCCACCGGCAGCGTGCCGATCCCGTCGGCCGCGGCCGCCGTGGCCACCGCGCGCGAGACCGGGTGGTCCGAGCGCGCCGCCAGGCTGGCGGCAATGGCGTGCGCCTGCGGCGCGTCCTCGGCCAGCAGCGCATGGTTGGTCTGCGCGGGCTTGCCGTGCGTGATCGTGCCGGTCTTGTCCAGCGCCACCCAGGCCAGGTGCCGGCCCTGCTCCAGGTACACCCCGCCCTTGACCAGGATGCCGCGGCGCGCGGCCGCGGCCAGCCCGCTGACGATGGTCACCGGTGTGGAGATCACCAGCGCGCAGGGGCAAGCGATCACCAGCAGCACCAGCGCCTTGTAGATCCAGTCGACCCAGGCGCCGCCCATGGCCAGCGGCGGCACCACCGCGACCGCCAGCGCAATCGCGAACACCGTGGGCGTGTAGATGCGCGCGAACTGGTCGACAAAGCGCTGCGTGGGCGCTCGGCTGCCCTGCGCGGCCTCCACCGCGTGGATGATGCGGGCCAGCGTGGAATCGCTGGCGGGCGCCGTCACGGTGTACTCCAGCTCGCCGGACTGGTTGATCGAGCCGGCGAACAGCGCATCGCCCTCGGCCTTGTCGACCGGCACGCTTTCGCCGGTGATGGGCGCCTGGTCCAGCGCCGACTGGCCGCGCACGACCTTGCCGTCGAGCGCGACGCGCTCGCCCGGCCGCAGCCGCACCAGCGCGCCCACGGCGACGCCGGCGGCAGGCACGGTCTCCCAGCTGCCATCGGCGCGCTGCACCGTGGCCTGTTCCGGCGCCATCGCCATCAAGCCGCGGATCGCATTGCGCGCCCGGTCCAGCGAGGCTGCCTCGATGCGCTCGGCCAGTGCGAACAGCACCATCACCATGGCCGCTTCCGGCCACTGGCGCAACAGCAGTGCGCCGGTGACGGCAATGCTCATCAGCGCATTGATGTTCAGGTTGCCATTGCGCAGCGCGATCCAGCCCTTGCGGTAGGTGGTCAGCCCGCCCAGCGCCACCGCCGCCAGCGCCAGCACGGCGGGCAGCCACGGCAAGCCCAGGCCCAGCCACTCCGCAGCTTCGGCACCCAAGGCGGCCACGCCGGCCAGCGCCAGCGGCCACCAGGGCTTGCTTGCCGTGGTTTGCGGCAAGACTTGCTGCGCGGCCTCGGTGCTCAGCGGCACCGGCTGCATGCCCAGGCTCTCGATCGCCCTGGCCACCGGCTCCGCCGACGGCAAGGTGTGATGCACCGTCAGCACCCGCTGGATCAGGTTGAACTCCAGCGCCGCCACGCCGGCCATGCCGCCCAGCTTGTTGCGGATCAGCGTTTCCTCGGTCGGGCAGTCCATCGCGTCGATGCGCCACGCAGCGGTCTGCGCGCCGGCGGGGATGTCGACCGGTGCGGCGGGCGTCAGCGCAACCGTGGACGAGCAGCCGCCGCCGCAGCAGGCGGAAGCCGCCGGTGCCTGCCGGGCCTCGGCATGGCCATGCCCATGATGATCATGATCGTGGTCGTGGTGATGGTCGTGATCATGCCCGCCATGCCGGTGGGCGGCGCCATCATGCGCGTGGGCAGCGTGATCTTGAGGGAGTGCGTCCTCAGGTGACGTGCGAGCCATATCTTGTTGTTCCCGCTGGTTTAACCTGATGACATTGAAGACCCTGTAGCGACTACAGAGTCAAGCGGCATGGCAGCGACTGCGCACCATGCCGCAGCGGCACGTCAGTGCTCGCAGTTGACCATCCAGGACATGCCGAAGCGGTCCACCAGCATGCCGAAGCCTTCGGCCCAGAAGGTCTTCTGGTACGGCACCACCACCTGGCCGCCTTCGCTCAGGCCGTCGAAGATGCGCTGGCCCTCGTCCTTGCTGACCGCCCCCACCGACAGGCTGAAGCCGCTGAACGCCGGGCGCTCGCCGCGCCGGCCGTCGGACGCCATCACCTGGTTCTCGCCGAACTGGATATTGGCGTGCATCACCTTGTCCTTCCAGTCATCGGGAACCTCCCTGCCGGGGCTCGGCGGGGCATCCTTGTAGCGCATCGCGAACGTGACCTGCGCGCCCAGCACCTTGCCGTAGAAGGCCACGGCCTCGTCGAAACGGCCGCCAAAATCCAGATAGGGTTGCACCTGCATATCGCTCTCCTTGTGAATGGTCGATCGGGCTGCATGGCATTGGCTGTTCGCCCGCGCGCCATTATGCGCGCGTGCCGGCCCGGTGCAAGCGCCCGGCCGGATTCAGGAGACCGCGGCGGGGGCCGGCGCGGGCGGCGCGGGCGGCGCGGCAGTGGCCAATGCCTCGGCGGGAAATTGCAGCGAGAACATCGTTTCGCCTTCAACGCTGCGCACCGTCACGCTGCCGCCATGCAGCCGCATGATGGTGTCGACGATGGCCAGCCCCAGCCCGGTCGACGCCGCCGAGTTGCGGCGCGACGGATCGGCCCGGTAGAAGCGCCCGAAGATATGCGGCAGGGTCTCGGGCGGAATCGCCTGCCCGGCATTGGTCACGCGGATGCAGGTGGTGCCGCTGGCCGGGGCCGGGGCGCGCTCCACGTCGAGCCGCACCGTGCTGCCGGCCGGCGCATGGCGCAGCGCATTGTCGAGCAGGTTGGTGACCGCGCGGCGCAGCAGCGTCTGGTCGGCCTGCACCATTGCCATACCGGTCACCGTCAGCGCGACCTCGCGGTCGGCGGCCACGGCCTCGAAGTACTCGGCCATCTTGTCCAGTTCTTCGCGCGCGTCCAGCGTGCGGATGCCCAGCGCCACCTGCGCATGGTCGGCGCGCGCCAGGAACAGCATGTTCTCGATCATGCGCGCCAGGCGCTCGTACTCTTCCAGGTTGGATTCGAGCAGCGCCTCATACTCGGCCACGCCGCGGCTCTGCGCCAGCGTGACCTGGGTCTGGCCGATCAGGTTGCTGATCGGCGTGCGGAAATCATGCGCCAGGTCCGCCGAGAACTCGGACAGCCGCGAGAAACTGTCCTGCAGCCGCGCCAGCATGTCGTTGAGGGCCGCCGCCAGCTCGCGCAGCTCGGCCGGCGCGCTACCCACGTCAAGCCGCGTGGCAAGGCGGCTGGTGGTGACCGCGGCGGCATCGGCGGCCATGCGCCGCAGCGGCCGCAGCCCGCGCCGCGCCAGCACGAAGCCCAGCCCCGCCGCCACGGCAGCGCCGCACAGCGTGGCCCACAGCACCTGGTGGCGGTAGTCGCGGATCAGCGCCACGCGGTGGCCGGCATCGCGCAGCACCACGATCTCCACGGCCTTGTCCGAATCCCCCAGCTGGCCCAACGCCGCAATGCCGCGCGAGGGCACGCCGTTCTTGGGGTACCAGGTCTGCAACATGCTCTTCTCTGGCTGCGTGGTGGCGGGCAGCACGCGCAGCGGCGGCACCGATTCATTGCGCGGATTGAGCGTGACCAGCGGCTCGCCCTGGCGTGAGCGCACCACCAGGATCAGCCCCTCGTGGCCCATCGCAATATCGGCAAAGCGGTGGGTGTCGGCGCGGATCTCGGCCTCGCTGCGCACCTCGCGCAGCAGGTGGCGCACCAGCAGCACCTCGCCGACCAGCTCGCTTTCATCGCGCCCCTCCAGCTGCGCCGACAGCGCCCCGGACAGGTAGGCCGCCACACTGGCGAGAATCACGGCCGTGGCCAGCCCGTACGCCAGCGCCAGCCGCGTGGTCAGCGAAGACGGCAGCCGCATCATGCGTCCTGGTCCCGGTCCTCGCTGTCGTCCAGCACGTAGCCCATGCCGCGCCGCGTGTGGATCAGCTTGCGCGGGAAGGGATCGTCCACCTTGGCGCGCAGGCGCCGGATCGAGACATCGACCACATTGGTATTGCTGTCGAAATTGACGTCCCACACCTGCGAGGCGATCAGCGAGCGCGACAGCACCTCGCCGCGCCGGCGCGCCAGCAGGTAGAGCAGTGCGAACTCCTTGGAGGTCAGGTCGATCTTCTGGCCGGCGCGCACCACGCGGCGGCGGATGGCGTCGATCTGCAGGTCGGCCACTTCGATGAACTCGCTCTCGCGCAGCGGGCCGCGCCGCAGGATGGTGCGGATGCGCAGCACCAGCTCGGCAAAGGCAAAGGGCTTGACCATATAGTCGTCGGCGCCGAGCTCCAGCCCCTTGAGGCGGTCGGACAGCTCGTCGCGCGCGGTCAGGAACAGCACCGGGGTATCGCGCTCGCGGCGCAGCTCGCGCAGCACCTGCCAGCCATCCAGGCCGGGCAGCATCACGTCCAGCACGATCAGGTCATAGGGATGCTCGCGCGCATGGGCCAGGCCGTCCGCGCCGTCGCGCGCCAGGTCCACCACGAAGCCGGATTCGGTCAGGCCCTTGTGCAGGTAGTCGCCCGCCTTGGGTTCGTCCTCGACAATCAGGATACGCATGATTCGATCACTTTCCGGGCGGCACCAGCGCCGCCATGGCGTAACGCTAGCCGAGGATGAGCGCCAATGGGCAAAGATTTCACAAATGTCATCGCCATGCCAGGGCAATGCAGGCGAAAACCCCGGTAAAATGCGCGATCACCACCGGCGTCATGCCGGTTTGCGCCACCCTTTCCCCCATTCTGCCCCCCCGCCGATGAAACGCCTGCCGAATTGCCTGCTGCTGTCCCTCGCCATGCTTGCGCTGCCCGTCTCCGGTGCCGCGGCGGCAACGGCCACGGTATGCAGCGCGGTACAGGCAGCCGGGCTGTCGCTGCCGGAACGGCATGCGGCCGCAAAAATGGAGGCGGAAGCGGCGCTGGACGGCACCGGCCCGGGCACCTGCCGCGGCAGCGCGGTCCAGGTGATGGCCGAGCCTTCCGGCAGCGGCCATCCGCTGCAGCTGCACGATGCCGATGCGCCGCAGGCGACCGACCACGGCGCCACGCCGCTGGAGACGCAGCCATCGGCCGGGTCCGGCGTGCTGCGCGAACTGCCTGCGGAGGTGCTGGTGCATTGGGCGCACGCGGCGCCAATGGCCACGCCGGCGGTGTTCACCGGCACCCAGCCGCTGGAACGCCTGCTGCCCGCACGCTGCTGAGCGCGTCGTAGCGGGCACAGCGCCCGCATCGCTTCCCTTCTGTTTTGCGGAATACCCCTGGCGCCGGCAAGGCGCGGCGGATTGTCGCGCCTGCGCGTCTTATTCGACGCGGAAGAATTCGATCGACTGCCCGGCGTTCACGGCCCGCTGCAGCCAGTCCGGATACTCGCCCTGCCCGTCCCAGTTCTGGCCGAGCGCATTGCGGTATAGCGGGCGCGCAGCGGCGGCCTTGGGCACGGCCTGCGGGATAAGCTGGGCCACGGCTGGCGCGGCGTCAGGCGCCGGCTCAGGCCCGGCGTCGATGGCAACATGATCAAAGCACCCGGCGGCGACAAGATCGTCGAACGTCAGGGCATGACGGTCCATTTGCTCGCGGATCCACGCCACCGCAGCGAGTTTGGCTGAATCAGACTCGGACATGACTCTCGTGAGAGGCCCGCTGCATTTCCGCGGGCAATGAAAAACCGGCGATGGAACCGCAGGCCGGTCGGATAGCCGTGATTCTACAGCCTTTGCCCGGCGCTGCTGCGTTTCCGTCGTGGGCGCGCGGCCAATTGCCGTGCGCTTGCCGCCCTCGTCCGCTGCCGAGTGACAGCAATGTCATGTGCCGGTCATGCTCGTGTGGGCACGCGCTGCCTAGACTTGCTTCACCGCCGCCCATTTCGGGCCGGCACCCTTACGGAGAAGCGACTCATGCAAGCACTCAGGCAAGTCTTTGTGGCCACCGCCCTTATTGCAGCCGTGGTCGGCACTGCGCAGGCTGCACCGCGCAACGTCGATCCGTTCAGCGACGGGGCGCACAGCGCCACCGGCACCCGCAGCCCGTTCAGCGACGGCGCCCGCAGCCTCATCGACCGCAGCGCGTTCACGGACGGTGCGAACGCCGCAACGGGCCCGCGCAGCACCTTTACCGACGGCGCGCACAACCCCAACGGCCCGCGCGACAGCTTCAGCGACGGCGCGTGACGGTAGCCGGCCGGGCAGCGCCTCAGCGCACCTCGCCGTAGATGCGGCGCGCATCGGCGGCGTCGGCAATCGGCCGGCCCAGCGTCAGGCCGCCTTGCACCGCCTGCGCCACCAGCGCATGGTTGCCGGGTGCGCGGCTGCCGTCGCGCAGCAGCAGGTTGTTCTCGAATCCCACCCGCACATGGCCGCCAAAGGCGGCGGCCGCGGTCACGCAGGCATTCTCTTCGCGGCCGAAGGCGCAGATCGCCCACGGCAACGCGTCGCCGGACTCGCCCGCGGCCTGCAGGAACGGCAGCAGGTCGTGCGGCGACGACACCTGCCCGGCGGCATAGCGTCCCAGCACGTACAGCACCGACCATGCCCCCGGCGGCACCATGCCGCGCTCGCGCATCGACTGCCAGCGCCGCACATCGGCCACGTCATACAGGATCACCTGCGTCATCACGCGCTCACGAGCCAGCCAGGCGAAGAACGCCGCCAGTTCGCTGTCCAGGATGTCCGGCACGGCGACTTCGCGCAGGCCCACTGAAACGGCTTCGGGCCGCAGCTCACGCACCATCGCCATCTGCTCCGCGGCCTGGTAGACGCCCGCGGCCTCGCTCGTCACCTGCACCAGCAACGCTTCGCCCACGGCCTGCTTCACCGCGGCCAGCGCGTCGCGGTAGGCCTGCACGTCGAGCGAGTGGCGGCCCTCGGCATCGCGCACATGCATGTGCATCATGGCCGCGCCGGCATCCAGGCAGGCGCGCGCTTCAGCGGCCAGTGCCGCGGCGGTCAACGGCACCGCCGGATGGTCGCTGGCGCGCTTGTAGGCGCCGTTGGGCGCCACGGTGACGATCAGCGGCGCATCGGCCAGCGGCACGCGGGCCGCGGCTAGGGCTTGGGAAGGGCTCTGGGTCATGGCTCGATCTCGGGCAGTTCAGGCGCGATCAGCGCCAGGCCGGCGCGCAGCAGGCTGTCATAGCGTGCGCGCTCGGCGGCAATGGTTTCGGGGGTCCACTGGTAGAAGCCTTCGCCGCGCTTCATGCCGTGGCGGCCGTCGGCGGCGCGCTCGGACAGGCAGCGCGCCGGATGGTCGTCGTTGCAGAAGGTCGGGTACATGGTGGCGCCGGCGGCCGCGTGCACGTCGATGCCCGCGTGGTCACGCTGCAGCACCGGCCCGGCCGCGAGGAAGCGAAAGCCAAAGCCGAAGCGCACCGCCGCATCGACATCCTCGGGCGAGGCAATGCCGCGGTCGATCAGGCTGAAGGCCTCGCGCGACAGCGCATGCTGCAGCCGGTTGGCAAGAAAGCCCGGCAGGTCCTTGCGCACCTTGACCGGCACCATCGCGCAGCGGCGCACGAAGGCGCTCAGAGCGTCGGCACAGGCCTCGTCGCTGTCATCGCCCATCACCACTTCTACCAGCGGCACCAGGTGCGCCGGCATGAAGAAGTGCAGGCCGAGCATGCGTGCACGCGAGTCGAGTCCGGCGCCGATGGCGCTGATCGGGAAGCTGGAGCTGTTGCTGGCCAGCACCGTATCGGGCCGCGCGCGCCGCACCAGCTCGGCAAAGAGCGCCTGCTTCAGGGCCAGCTGTTCCGGGATGCACTCGATCACCAGGTCCACGGTGGACCAGTCCACCGTATCCAGCGCCGCTGCCACCGCCAGGCGCTCCGCGCCTTGTTCACGGCCGATCGCGGCCAGGTTGCCGCGCACGCGCCCGGGCAGCGCGCCGGCGCGACCCGGATCGGGCTCGACCACGGTGGTGCGGCACAGCGCGCGGGTCAGCACCACGGCAACATCGGCGCCCATGGTGCCGCCTCCCACCACCACCGCATGCGCGGCGCCGGGGCGGCTCAGGATAACCGGGGCGGTCGTGTTCGGCATAGGTTCTCCCAGGGGGGGATGCGACGTGACGTGCACTCGCCATCGCGTCAACTCCTGATGGCGGGGCATCGAATCCCGGCAGTGTAGAGAACTTGCTTTGATTGAAGAAGTCGATTCTATGGATAGAATGATTCACAAATCAGATCAATCGTGTGATTCGGCCGGCGGACGCCGCCGGCCCGCTGCCGCAGATGAAAATCAACCTGTCGATGCGCGACATCGAAACCACGCTGGTGCTTGGCCGCACGCTCAACTTCCGCCAGGCCGCCAGCCAGTTGCACGTGTCGCAATCCGCCCTGTCCACGCAGATCGTGCGCATCGAGGAATCCCTCGGCGTGCGCCTGTTCGACCGCACCACCCGCAACGTGCGCCTGACCGCGGCCGGCCAGGTCTTCATGCAGCAGGCCGCGCTGCTGCAGGCGGCGTTCCGCGGCGCCATCGACGCCGTGACCGGCATTGCCAGCGCCGAGCGCGGCCAGGTGGCGGTGGCGGCCCTGCCCTCGCTGGCGGCGCGCATGCTGCCGCGCGTGCTGATGGCCTATCACCAGGCGCGCCCGGAGGTGGCGCTGAAGGTGTTCGATACCCTCTCGGGCCCGGCGTTCGACCTGGTGCGCGCCGGCGACGTGGATTTCGCGCTGACGGCGGCCGACCCGCAACAGGCTGACCTGCAATATGAGCCGCTGCTGTCGGACCGCTTCGTGCTGCTGATCCCGTCGGCGCACCCGCTCGCGCGCAGCACCGGGCCGCTGCGCTGGGCCGATACCGCCAGCGCGCCGCATGTGTCGATGACGCACCCAAGCAGCGTGCGCCAGTACGCGGAATGGGCCTTCCTGCAGAACCGCATCCGCTTCCAGCCGGTGTTCGAGGCCGAGCGCCTGGCCACCATCGCGGCCATGGTCGAATGCGGCTTCGGCGTGGCCGCGCTGCCAGAGATCGCGGCCGGCACGGTGCGCCAGCCCGGCATTGTCGAGCGCCTGCTGACCGCGCCGGTGACCGAGCGCTCGATCGGGCTGGTGACCTCGCGCAACCGCAGCCTGTCGCCGGCGGCTGCCGAACTGGCGGCGGCGGTGCGCGCGCAGCTGGCGAGTCCGCCCGTCCAGGATACGGTGGACACGACGGCCCGGTGAACTAGTAGAAGGGCGGGCCCGGCACGGCGCCAGGCCCGCAACCCTCAGGAGGGATCCTTGGTACGGGTTCGCGAGACCGCCGCCATGATGCCGATGCCAAGCACGATCAGGCAGGCAATACCGATATAGACGGGCGCGAGGCCAGCCGTTTCCATGCCCCAGGCAACGCCGGCAACCAGGACCAACAGGCCGATAATGTATAGTGCGAATGACATGAGTCGGCTCCTTGCGGTGGTGCAACCTGGCTTCAATGTAGGCAGCGCGCGAGGCGCAAGGGATAGGACAAGGGCGGAAGCTGGCGTAGGCGGGTTCTGACCTTGTGGTGTTGTGCGCGGCGGACAGCTCCGGCGGCAAAGCCTCTCCGGGGCTCACTCCTCCACCTGCGCCGGCATCTCTGCCAGCCGCTGCACCGATGCCCGCAGACCCTCCAGGATCGTGTCCGCCACCTTCTGCGGAAAACCCGCGGGCAGTGCTGCGCCGACTTCGGCGATCACCGCCGGGGTCCGCGCGATGATGCGCCCGATCAGCGCCTCGGCATCGGCACCCAGAAAACAGCGCGGTGCCATCGCATTGAAATGGCGGCGCTGGATATCGCGCAGGCCGTAGTGCCGGCTGCGGCCGGCGACCGCCATGGCCAGCTTGGCCTTGTGCCAGGAGAACTGGTTGGCGCCCTGGCCCACCACCGGCCAGATCGACATCACGTCGTACAGCGGCGTCATGCGGTAGCGCCCGCCGGCCAGCAGGCGGATGCTGAAGTTCTTGGCGTGCCCGTCCGGTGCCGCCAGCAGCCAGAACAGCAACTGCGCCGCCAGCAGCGTCTGCAGATCATCGGCCTGGGCCACTGAGTTGCGCAGCACCGTTGCAATCTCGATCATGCCGGGCCCGCCATCGGCCTCGTATTTCTGCAGCGGGCTGAGGCCGAACACCTGGCAGAAATCTTCCTGCAGCAGTCGCAGCAGCCAATTGCCCGACGGATGGGGCTGGCGGTCGAAACGCGTGACGCTCAGCACCTTGCGGCGGCCGAACGTCAGTATCTCGCAATCGGCCACGGGCAAGCCATAGGCGGCAAGGATCTTCAGGCACAGCCATTCGTTTTCCACCGACGTGCTCAGGTCGGCCCTGCGGTTGCCCACCAGGCCCAGTGGCAGCTTGAAAATATGTGTGGTCGGGGTGGCGCCATGCGGCCGCAGCCATTGGCCGTCATGGCGCAGCAGCGCAGTCTTCTCCTGCGCGCCGGCGATGGAGATGCGGAAGTCGTCGTCGTGCTCATGCCGCCCAAGCGCGGGGGTGGCGACGATATCCTCCAGCCAGCGCTCGATCTGCTCGTCCGATAGCGGTTCGCCTTCGATCCGGTTGATTCCCGCAGGCGCTTCGTCTTCGCCCAGGATCTGCACCGCCCCCACGCAATCGCGGCCGATGGCGGCGAGCAGCTCGAAGGCTTCTACCGAGCCGGTCTGGAAGCGCAGCGCCAACCGGCGCCGGATGGCCTCGCTGTCCGGCAACAGGTTGTCGAAGTAGTTGCGCACGGCATCGCCACGCACCACGCGCCGGTTGCCCAGGCCATACCCGAGCGACAGAGACAGGGGCCGCCCGGCGTCAGAGCGGATCCAGTCCTCGCCGTATTCCAGTTCCGTCCCGGTACCGGACGGCTGGCGCCAGGTGCCCACGCGCTGCCCGTTGGCCCAGACCGACAGCGCCGGCGTACGTGACCTGCGTGCGGCCATGATTACCACGCCACCTCGGACACCTCGGCGGCTCCCGTGGCCCGGTCCTGAACCACCAACTCCAGCCCGAGCGCGCCAACCAGCGCCAGCAACTGGTCGACGCTGATGGTGTCGGGATTCAGTTCCATGTGCGACATCCGGCTCTGGCTGATATTCAGCCGCGCGGCGGCCTCGGTCTGGTTCAGGCCGGCCGCCTTGCGCCCTGCCTGCAGGATCTGGCCAAGCTGCCAGGGAGTGGAGACGATTTGCTTCATCGCGCCGATGGAATACCAATATGATAGGTATTTCTATTTTAGCGACAACATGGGTATTTTTCAAATACCCATTTCATAGGTATTTTTATTTTAACCATGTCATGACTATATGTGCCCGAAGCGGCATTCTGTAACGCAGCATCGTGCCGGGCTCTGTATCTGTCCCCAGTCCCGGCGCCCCCGTATACTCTGGGGCCGGAGGCGGCCCAGCCGTCCCGCCGGCGCAGGACCCTGGCGTGGCACACGCAAACGGGCCCGCGCCTCACCGATCACAAACACATACAAGCAACGGAGCAGCAGCATGCGTGTCGCATTTCTCGGACTGGGCGTCATGGGTTTCCACATGGCCGGCCACCTCGCCACCAAAGGCCACGAGGTCACCGTGTACAACCGCACCGCCGCCAAGGCGCAGGCCTGGGTCGGGAAGTTCGGCGGCAAAGCGGCGCCCACGCCGGCACAGGCCGTGCGCGATGCGCAGGTGGTCTGCTCCTGCGTGGGCAATGACGACGACCTGCGCGCGGTGCTGACCGGGCAAGACGGCGCCTTCTTCAGCGCGCCCAGCGGCTGCATCTTCGTGGACCACACCACCGCCAGCGCCAACGTGGCGCGCGAACTCCACGTTGCCGCGCGCGAGCACGGCCTGCACTTTGTCGACGGCCCGGTCTCCGGCGGCGAAGTCGGCGCGGAGAAAGGCATCCTGACCATCATGTGTGGCGGCGATGCCGACGCCTATGCGCGCGCCGAACCGGTCATTGCCGCCTACGCACGCGCCGTCACGCGCATCGGCGAATCCGGCGCCGGGCAACTGGCCAAGATGGTCAACCAGATCAGCATCGCCGGGCTGATCCAGGGCCTGTCCGAGGCCATCGCCTTTGGCGAGCGCGCCGGGCTGGACATGCGCCTGGTGCTGGACGTCATCAGCAAGGGCGCGGCCGGCTCATGGCAGCTCGAGAACCGCGGCCCCACCATGATCGACAACAAGTTCGACTTCGGCTTCGCGGTGGACTGGATGCGCAAGGACCTGGGCCTGTGCCTGGATGAGGCGCGCCACAACGGTGCCGGCCTGCCGGTGACGGCGCTGGTCGACCAGTTCTATGCCGACCTCCAGCAGATGGGCTGCGGCCGCGCCGACACTTCTTCGCTGATCAAGCGCCTGCGCCAGCACGCCGGCGACGCCTGACGCCACCGCTGCGCCACCTGCGTCGTCCGATTCCTACAGCGCAATCGGCGTGTCTCGGAGAGGCCCCTGCCCGGCATGGGCCTAAGCTGGACACATGGGGCCGGTTGCCTGCAACTGGCCCGCCAACGATGCAGGAGACCATCATGTGGAAACTCGCAGGTGCACTTCTGGTAAGCGCAAGCATGGCGCTGGCCGGCTGTACGGCGGCGGGCGCGGTGGCCGGCGGCGTGGCCGGACACGAGCTGACTGACGGCAGTGCCGCCGGGACCATCGGCGGTGCCGTGGTGGGCGGCGTGATTGGTCACGAACTGGGCAAGTAAGCAAACCCTGGCCCCTGGGCCCAACAAGCAGAAAGGCCGCTTCGCGCGGCCTTTCTGCTTGCTTTGCGGGGTTCAGGCTTTCGGCCGGCACGACGCGTCGCCGGTCGCCCGCCGCAGCCGCTGCCACACCAGGACAGGCAGCCGCAGCACGAAGCCGGCCAGCAGCCGCAAGTGCATGCCGGTCAGCAGCAGGTTGTCGCGCAGATAGCGGAAGTGCGACACCCCACCCTCGCGCTGGCCGAAGTAGCGCACCGGGGCATCGGCATTGATGGGGCGCACGCCGCGCCAGCACAGGCGCACCGCCACTTCCGGGTCGAAGTCGAAGCGCCGCATCCAGCGGCTCTCGCGCATGACGGCGCGCAGCGGCGCGATCGGGTAGACGCGAAAGCCGTACAGGGAATCCCCGATGCCCGCCCACAGCGTCTCGACATCCGCCCAGAAGTTGGACATGCGCCGCCAGTAGACCCGCTCGCGCGGCGCGCTGGCGTCGAAGACGGGCCGGCCCAGCACCATGGCGCCCGGGTTGCGCTGCGATATCGCCATGAACTGCGCAATCAGGTGCGCGGGATGCTGCCCGTCCGAATCCATCACCAGCACATGCGTGAAGCCAGCCGCGGCGGCAGCGTCGATGCCATGCAGCACCGCGGTGCCCTTGCCCTGGTTGTGCGGCAGCACCAGTACGCGCAGCCCGGGATCGGTGGCCGCCTGCGCCAGCAGCCACTGGTCGCTGCCATCGGTGCTGCCGTCCACGACCACCCAGACCGGTGTCCAGGCGGCGCGCGCCGCGCGCAGCACCTCATGCAGGCGCACGCCGGGGTTATAGCTGGGGATCAGCACCAGGTGCGTGGCGGACGGCTCGGCGCCACCCATGGGGCAGGCGCTGCCGCCGGCTACCAGTGCGGGCCCGGGCATGGCTTGCTGCGGCATGTCGTGCTCCGGTCCTGGCTTTGGGAAAGGGCGAAAGGGTGGGTGCGGCGTGCCGGACTAACGCGTGCGGTGTTCCGCCAGGTAGTTGGCCAGGCTGCCCAGCGAGGCAAAGATGGTCTTGTTGTCGGGGTTGTCCGAACGCAGTTCGACCCCGTACTTGCGCGACACCAGCAGTGCGATCTCGAGGATATCGATGGAATCCAGCCCGAAGCCTTCGCCATAGAGCGGCGTGGCGGCGTTGATGTCCTCCAGCCGAAGCTCGGCAATGTCGAGTTCGTCGATGATCAGGCGGGCAAGTTCGGTTTCGAGTTCGGTCATGTCGCTAGGTGGCTGGAATGCCGCTGCGGCATGGGTCCGGACAAGGTTGTCCAGGCCGCATGGCAGGGCAACCGATGCTATCAAAAGGGGTAAATCCCAGCCAGTTGAGAGAAGTTTAGTAACAACAAAGGCGGCGCTTTTGGGAATCATCACCACGTCGGGCCGGTCTTTTGGGGTATAAAGCGTTCGCTTCGCGCACCATGCGGCGTCATTTCCGGCAACGCTGTGCGCCAAGCGGCTTACGCTACACACAATATACCCTCGCAGATGCCATCGAGCCAGCAATTCGACCGCCCCTCCACGCCTGCCGCGCCGGCCACGCCTGTGCGGCAGGATGCCATGCCGGCAGGCCGGCGCCATGGCTGGATTGCCGCGGTGGCCGCCTTTGTCGCCTACGAATCCGCCCTGCACCATGCGGCACACCAGCCGGGTGCCGAAGTCGCCGCGCTGTGGCTCGGGGCGGCGCCGTTCGTGCTGATCGGCTTCCTTGCCTGCCTCCGCACCTGGGGGCGCCTGCCCGCAATGGCGGCCTTGCTGGCCGCCTGCGCCGCCATATGGATCTGGCGCATTCCGCTGGCCGCGCATTTCGGCTGGACCTATTTCCTGCAGCACGCCGGCATCAATGCCGCGCTGGGCGTGATGTTCGCGCTGAGCCTGCGTCCCGGCCGCACGCCACTGTGCACGCAGATCGCGACGGCAATCCATGGCCAGCTGCCCCCCGCGCACCTGCGCTACACGCTGCGCGTGACCCAGGCCTGGACGCTGTTCTTTGCCGCGATGGCAGGTGTATCGACGCTGCTGTTCGTGCTCGCGCCGGTGGCGACCTGGTCCAGCTTCGCCAACCTGGCCACGCCGCTGCTGATCGCGCTGATGTTCGTGGGCGAAGCCGTGTGCCGCCGCGTTGCCTTCCCGGGCATGGCCCACGGCGGCCTGCTGGACGCGGTGCATGGCTATCGCGCAGTCATGGCTGCCCGTGCGGACAGGCCCGGCTTGCCGCGCTGACGCGCCGCAAACCGGCCCCTACACTGGCAACAGGCACAGGCTCAGCCCCATGACCATGCTCCCCATCGTCGCGCATGCCTCGCCCGAAGACATCATCGCCTGGGCGCACGGACGGCCCGTCAGCGTGCGCCAGTTCCTGGCAGATGCGTCCGGCCTGGCCGATGCGCTGCCGGCAGGCAGGCACGTATTCAACGCCTGCACCGACCGCTACCACTTCACCGTCGGCCTGTGCGCCGCGCTGCTGGCGGGCAAGGCCACCCTGCTGCCGCCATCGCATACGCCGGAGATGGTGCGCCAGCTGGCCGACTTTGCCCCGGACGCTTTCTGCCTGCACGACCAGCCTGACGCGGCATTCGCCATGCCCGCCTTCCACTATCACGACGGCCTGCGCGGCGCGGCCACGGACGGGCCGGTCAAGATCCCGCGGATTGCCGCGACCCAGGTCATGGCGTACGTGTTCACGTCAGGCTCGACCGGCACGCCGGTGCCGCACCGCAAGACCTGGGGCGCGATGGCCCGGTGCGCGCAGGCCGCGGCACAGCGGCTAGGCCTGCTGGACGGGCGTGCCTGGACCGTGGTGGGCACGGTGCCGCCGCAGCATATGTTCGGGCTGGAGGCCACGGTCATGCTGGTGCTGCAGGGCCGCGCGGCCCTGGTGGCGGCCCCGGCCTTCTATCCTGCCGACGTGCGCGATGCCCTCGCCTCGGTGCCGGCCCCGCGTGCGCTGGTCAGCTCGCCCGTGCACCTGCGCACGCTGGTGCAGTCGGGCATGGCGATGCCGCCGGCAGACCTGGTGCTGTGCGCGACCGCCCCGCTTGGCCGCCAGCTGGCGGGCGAGACCGAAGCCCTGTTCGGCGCTCCGCTGTGCGAGATCTACGGCAGCACCGAGACCGGCCAGATCGCCACGCGCCGCACCGCGCAGGCCGATGCCTGGACACTGGTGCCGGGCGTGCGGCTGCAGGCACGCCAGGGCGCCGGCGGCGCCGACACCGAGACCTGGGCCGAAGGCGGCCATATCGAGCAGCCGGTGCCGCTGGGCGACGCCATCGCGCCGCTGGATGCCGGCCACTTCCTGCTCCATGGCCGCAAGGCCGACATGCTGAATATCGCCGGCAAGCGCACCTCGCTGGCTTACCTGAACCACCAGCTCACGGCCATCGACGGCGTGCGCGACGGTGCGTTCTTCATGCCCGATGATGCGCACGAAGGCGACACGCATGGCCACGTGGTGCGGCTGGTGGCGGTGGCAGTGGCGCCAGGCGTTGCACCGGCGCAGCTGCAGCAGGCGCTGCGCGCGCGCATCGACCCGGCCTTCCTGCCACGCCCGCTGCTCTTTGCCGACAGCCTGCCGCGCAATGCCGCCGGCAAGCTGCCGCGCGAAGCCCTGGCGGCGCTGGTCGCAAGGCTTGCCGGGGCGCACCACGGCGATAGCGTGGCAAGGCCCGGCTTTGTCATCGACGCCGATCACCCGGCCATCGCCGGCCACTTTCCCGGCCATCCGATCGTGCCGGGGGTGGTGCTGCTGGACCACGCGGTGCTGGCACTCGGCGCTGCAATGGGCCGCCGCCTTGCCGTCACCGAGGCCGGCACCATCAAATTCCTGAGCCCCGTGATCCCGGGCGAGCGCGTTGAGATCCTCCACCAGGCCGACGCAGCGGCCGATGGCGGCGAGAGTATCCGCTTCACGCTGCGCAGCGCCGGTCGCGATGTCGCCAGCGGCACGCTGCAGGTGCGCGGCGCCGCGCCGCAAGCGGGGGCATCGGCATGCTGAGCTGGCTGTGGAAGCGGCAGTCGCCGCTGGAATCCGAATGGTCGCGCCGCCAGGAGCGCGGCAGCATCACGCTGCTGCGCGTCATGACGTGGATCTCGCTGGCACTGGGCCGCCCCGTCGGGCGCGTGGTGCTGCGGGGGATTGCGGCGTACTTCATGCTGTTCGCGCCGGCGGCACGCCATGCCTCGCGCGCCTACATGGACCGCGCCCTCGGGCGCGAGGCCAACTGGGTCGATGGCTACCGGCATGTGTTCACCTTCGCCTCGACCATCCATGACCGCATCTACCTGCTCAACGGCCGCTTCGACCTGTTCGATATCCGCCTGCACGGAGAAGAGCAGCTGGAAGCCGCGATGGCGCGCGGCCGCGGCGCAATCCTGCTGGGTGCGCACCTGGGCAGCTTCGAGGTGGTACGCGCGCTCGGGCGGCGGCACCCGGACATGGAAGTCGCGATCACCATGTACGAGGAAAACGCGCACAAGCTCAACGATGTACTGCAGTCGATCAACCCGGCGATGCGCCAGGACGTGATCGCGCTGGGCCGCTTCGACACCATGCTGCGGGTGCGCGACTACCTTGACCGCGGCTACATGATCGGCATGCTGGCCGACCGCACGCTGTCGCAGCGCGCCACCGACCCGGTGCAGCAGTGCAGCTTCCTCGGCACGCCGACCGGCCTTCCGACCGGCCCGCTGCGCATGGCGGCGATGCTGCGCCGGCCGGTGTTCTTCATCACCGGCCTGTACCGCGGCGGCAACCGCTACGATGTGCACTTCGTGCCGCTGGCCGACTTCACCGGAACCGCACGCGGCCAGCGCGAGGCAGCCGTGCAGACCGCGCTGACGGAATACGTGCGTTTGCTAGAGCAGTTCTGCCGCAGCGCCCCGTACAACTGGTTCAACTTCTACGATTTCTGGCACGCCGGCCCGCCGCTGTCTGAACAGCCGCCGCCGGGCAACGAGCCATGACCCGCGAGCCCTGAGCAGCCCCTGATGCCCCTTTCCAGACGCCCTTTCCGCTTCCTGCTGTCGATGCTGCTGGCCAGCGCCATGCTTGCGCTGGCCACGCCGTCCGGCGCCGCCACATTTGGCGTCGACCAGCTGATGTCCACCCTGGCGCAACGCAAGTCAGGGCGCGTGCTGTTCACCGAGACCAAGTACATGGCGATAGTCGACAAGCCGGTGCAGTCGACCGGCGAACTGCTGTTCACGGCGCCCGACCACCTGGAGAAGCGCACACTGTCGCCCAAGGCCGAGAACCTGGTGCTCGACGGCGACATGCTGACGGTCGAGCGCAACGGCAAGCGCTACACCATGCCGCTGCAGAACTACCCCGAGCTAGCCGCCTTTATCGAGAGCATCCGCGGCACGCTGGCAGGCAACCGCCAGACACTTGAGCGCTACTACAAGCTCGGCCTGGAAGGCCGCGCCAGCCGCTGGACGCTGACGCTGACCCCGGCGGACTCGCGCATGGCCGCGGTGGTCAGCCAGGTGCGCATCGACGGGAGCCAGGATGCGCTCGACCGCGTCGAAATCCGGCAGGCCGACGGCGACCGCTCGGTGATGAAGATCCGACCTGCCGGCCGCCCATGAGCGCAGCGCCGCCCGCAACGATGCGCCCGGCGATGCGCCGGCTCGCGCTGGCGCTGTGGATCTTCGCCATACTTGCCTGCGCGGCTGTGATCAGCCGCACCACCTTCACGGCCGACCTCTCGGCCTTCCTGCCGCGGCTGCCCAGCGCCGAGCAGCAATTGCTGGTGAACCAGCTGCGCGACGGGCTGGTATCGCGCCTGGTCCTGGTCGGGATCGAAGGCGGCGATGCCGATGGCCGGGCCGCGGTATCGCGTGCCATGGCGGCGCAGCTGCGCGGCGACCCGCGCTTCACGGCGATCCAGAACGGCGAGCCGGTCAACCAGGATGCAGACCGCCAATACGTGTTTGCGCACCGCTACCTGCTCAGCCCCGCGGTCACGCCGGAGCGCTTCAGTGAACGCGGCCTGGCGCAGGCGCTGAATGAATCGTTCGAGCTGCTGGCCTCGTCCGCCGGGCTCTTCACCAAGTCGCTGCTGCCGCGCGATCCCACCGGCGAAGTGGCCGCGATGCTGGCACAGCTGGATGCCGGGCAGCGCGTGCCCATGCACGCCGGCGCCTGGGCGTCGCGCGACGGCAAGCGCGCGGTGCTGCTGGCGCAGACCGCCGCCGCGGGGTCTGACACGGATGCGCAGGCACAAGCCATCGGGGCCGTGCGCGAGGCGTTTGCCAAGGCTGCGACGGCTGGCAAGTACCAGCTGGCGATGACCGGGCCGGGCGTGTTTTCCGTCAATGCACGCGACACCATCCGCCATGATGTGGAGCGCCTGTCGACCATCGGCGTGGCCATCATCGTCACGCTGCTGCTGCTGGTCTACCGCTCGGTGCCGCTGCTGGTGCTGGGGCTGGTGCCGGTACTGAGCGGCGCGCTGGCGGGCATTGCCGCGGTCAGCCTGGGCTTCGGCGGCTCGGTGCACGGACTGACGCTGGGCTTCGGCACCACGCTGATCGGCGAGGCGGTCGACTATTCGATCTACCTGTTCGTACAGTCCGCGCAGTACACGCGCGACGGCCGGCGCGACGAGCGCGCCTGGCTGGGCGGCTTCTGGCCGACGGTGCGCCTGGGCGTGCTGACCTCGGTCTGCGGCTTTGCCTCGCTGCTGCTGTCGGGCTTTCCGGGGCTGGCGCAGCTGGGGCTGTATTCGATTGCCGGGCTGGCGACCGCGGCACTGGTGACGCGCTTCGTGCTGCCGCAGCTGGTGCCGGCCACGCTGCACCTGCGCGACGTGGCGCCGCTGGGCCGCCGGCTGCAGTGGCTGGCGGCGCGCGCGCACCGGCTGCGCTGGCTGGTGCTCGCGCTGGTGGTGGCAGCCGGCACGGTGCTGGCCATGCACCGCGGCACGCTGTGGGGCCGCGAGCTGCAGGCGCTGAGCCCGGTGTCGGCCAGCGACCAGGCCCTCGATACCAGGTTGCGCGAGGATCTTGGCGCGCCCGACGTGCGCTACCTGGTGGTGCTGTCCGGGCCGGACCAGGAATCCGTGCTGCAGGGCGCGGAGCGCGTGGCCCGTGAACTGGACCCGCTGGTGGCGCAGAATTTCATCGGCGGCTACGAGAGCCCGGCGCGCTACCTGCCCAGCGCGGCAACCCAGCGCGAGCGCCAGGCCAGCCTGCCGCCGCCCGACGAGCTGGCGCAGCGACTGGGCGCCGCCATCGCCACGCAGCCGGTGCGCGCGTCACTGTTCGCGCCTTTCCTGGCGCAGGCCGAGGCGGCGCGCACCGGTGCGCTGCTGCGGCGCGAGGACTTGCGCGGCACCTCCATGGCGCTGGCTGTCGATGCGTTGCTGGCGCAGCGCGACGGGCGCTGGAGCGCCACGCTGCCGCTGCGCGCACCGGCCCAACAAAGTACCGGCGCGGCCGACGGCATCGACACCAGCGCAGTGCGGGCCGCGGTCGCGCGGGCCGGCGTCGCTGACACGCTGTTCGTCGACCTCAAGGGCGAATCCGACCGCCTCTACACCGGCTACCTGCGCGAGGCCTTGCTGCTGTCGCTGGCCGGCCTGCTGGCGATCATCGTGCTGCTGGCCGTGGCGCTGCGCTCGGCACGGCGCGTCGTGGCCACGGTGCTGCCGCTGGCCGCGGCGGCGCTGGTGGTGCTGGGCGGGCTGGCAGCGCTCGGCCAGCCGCTGACGCTGCTGCACCTGGTGGGCCTGCTGCTGCTGATGGCCGTGGGTTCCAATTACGCGCTATTCTTCAACGGCCCCGCGGCGGGCAGCCAGGTGGCGGGCGCTTCACCGCATACACTGGTATCGCTGCTGCTGGCCAACCTGACCACGGTGGCCGCCTTCGGCCTGCTGGCGCTGTCGAGCCTGCCGCTGCTCAAGGCCTTCGGCCTGACGGTAGGTCCGGGGGCCGTGCTGGCCCTGTGGTTTTCGGCGATACTGGCGCGCCGTTCGGCGCCAGACACAGCCAAGAGTGCAACATGAATTCGTATCCCGCACCGCGCGTAGCCTTGCGCGGCACCTCTTACAGCCGCCCCTGGCGCCCCACCCCGCTGCTTTACGGCGCCGCCGCCGTGCACCTGGGTGCCGCCGGCGCAATGCTGGCGCACCCTGAGGCCATGGGCATGGCGCTGGCCGGCGTTGGCGCCGCCCATGCGGCAATGTGCGCCGCCGGCCTGTGGCCGCGCAGCCACTGGCTTGGCCCCAACCTGCTGCGCCTGCCGCCCTCTGCCGATGATTGCGTGGCTCTGACGTTCGACGACGGCCCCAACCCGGCGTTGACGCCGCGCGTGCTCGACATGATGGACCAGCACGGCGCGCGCGCGACCTTCTTCTGCGTCGGCGCGCGCGCCGCGGCGCATCCGGAACTGGTGCGCGAGATCGTCCGCCGCGGCCACGCCGTGGAAAACCACAGCATGTACCACCGGCTGCACTTCTCGGTGTTCGGTCCCGGGCGCATGCTGCGCGACATCGGTGCCGCGCAACAGGTGCTGACCGACCTCACCGGCCAGGCGCCGCGCTTCTTCCGCGCGCCAGCGGGGCTACGCAATCCCTTCCTTGAGCCGGTGCTGTGCCGGCTCGGGCTTCAGCTTGCGGCCTGGACCCGGCGCGGCTTCGATACCCGCTGCGGCGACCAGGCGGGGCGCGTGGCGCAGCGCCTCACCGGCAAGCTCGCCGGGCGCGACATCCTGCTGCTGCACGACGGCAATCCCGGCACCGATGCCGCCGGCAATGCACATTGCACCACCGTGCTGCCGGGCCTGCTCGCTGCCATCGAACGCGCCGGCCTGCGCTGCGTCACGCTGCGCGCGGCCGTGCCGACAGCCTGAGTGAGCGGCGGCTTGTTACAATTGGCACAGCCTTCCGAGATTCCTTCCATTCGTTCCCCCGAAGCCGTGTCCCCGCTCCTGTTCTCGCATTTCACGGCCACCAGCTGCCTGGGCGCCGGTGTAGACGCCACCCTGTCGGCACTGCGTGCGCAGCGCGGCGGCCTGGCGCCCTGCCGCTTCGGCGGTGTCGAGCTCGATACCTTCGTCGGCGAAGTCCCCGGCCTGGACACCGTGGCACTGCCGCCCGCACTGGCCGAATTCGACTGCCGCAACAACCGGCTGGCGCAACTGGCGCTGGAGCAGGACGGCTTTGCCGCGCGCGTGCGCGAAGCGGCGGCGCGCTACGGCGCCCACCGGGTCGGCGTCTTCCTGGGCACCAGCACCGCGGGCGTGCTGCAGACGGAACTGGCCTATCGCCAGCGCGATCCTGCCAGCGGCGCGCTGCCGCCGGGCTTCCATTACGCCACCACCCACAACCCCTACTCGCTGCCCGCCTTCCTGCGCCAATACCTGGGGCTGGCCGGTCCGGCGGCTGCGGTGTCCTCGGCCTGTTCATCCGGCGCCAAGGTGTTCAGTTCGGCACGGCGCATGCTGGAGGCAGGGCTGATCGATGTGGCCGTGGTCGGCGGCGTCGATTCGCTGTGCCACACCACGCTGTACGGCTTCAATTCGCTGGAGCTGTTGTCCGACCAGCCGTGCCGGCCCTATGACGTGGCGCGCAATGGCATCTCGATCGGCGAGGGGGCGGCATTCGGCCTGCTCGAGCGCGTGGCCGGCACCGCGCAAGGCGATGCCATCCTGCTGGCCGGGATCGGCGAATCGAGCGATGCGCACCATATGTCGACCCCGCACCCCGATGGGCTGGGCGCGCGCCTAGCGCTGGAGCAGGCACTGGCCAGCGCTGGAGTCGCGCCGGCACAGGTCGGCTACGTCAACCTGCATGGCACCGCCACGCGCAGCAACGACGCGGCCGAGGCGATGGCCATGGCCGCGGTGCTGCCCGGCACGCCGTGCAGTTCCACCAAGGGCGCCACCGGGCATGCGCTGGGCGCCGCCGGCGCGCTCGAAGCCGTCATTTGCGCGCTGGCGCTGCGCCACGGCCTGGTGCCCGGCGGCATCAACACCACGCAGGTGGATCCGGCGCTGGACGTGAACTACCAGCTCGCCAACCGCGAGGCACCGCTGCGCTATGCGATGACCAATGCCTTCGGCTTCGGCGGATCCAACTGCAGCCTGCTGTTCGCCCGCGCGGACGCAGCTTCCCACTGAGCATCGCCATGCCGCAGCACGTGTATATCGAAAGCATCGGCCTGCTCGGCCCCGGCCTGACCGGCTGGCAGCAGGCCAGCGAAGTCCTTGCCGGCCGCGTGCCGTATGCGCACGCGCCCACCGAACTGCCGCCACCCGCGGGCCTGCCGCCGGCCGAGCGCCGCCGCACCGGCCCGACCGTACGGCTGGCGCTTGGTGTCGGCCAGCAGGCCGTCGCCGCAAGCGACTGCGAAGCCGCGCAGCTGCCGACGATCTTTGCCTCGTCCAGCAGCGACGGCTTCAACTTCCATGCGATCTGCGAAGCGCTGGCCGAGCCCGAGCCGCTGATGTCGCCCACGCGCTTCCACAACTCCGTGCACAACGCTACCGCCGGCTACTGGTCGATCGCCGCAGGCGCGATGCGCACCTCCAATGTGCTGTGCGCCATGGATGGCAGTGGCAGCGCAGGCTTGCTCGAATGCGTGCTGCAGGCCGCCGCCGATGCCGAGCCCTGCCTGCTGATCGCTTATGACACCGGCTATCCCGAGCCGCTGCACAGCCACCGCCCGATCCCCGATCCCTTCGGCGTGGCCCTGCTGGTCACGCCGCGGCAGACCGCGCGTTCGCTCGCGCGCATCGGCGTGGCGCTGAAGCAGGCCCCCGCCACGGTGATGCCGGACGCCGCGCTGGAAGCTCTGCGCACGTCGGCGCCGGCCGCACGCATGCTGCCGCTGCTGGCGGCCATCGCCCGCGGCGAGGCCACCACCGTGGTGCTCGACTACCTGGATACGCTGCAGCTTGCAGCCGAGGTGGAAAGCCTCGGCGGCCAGGCGGATGGCTGAGCTGCTGAAAGACCGCGACTGGATCGCGGCACGCATTCCGCACCAGGGCACGATGTGCCTGCTCGACGGCGTGCTGGCCTGGGATGCGGCATCGGTTCGCTGCACGTCCGCCACGCATACGCGCGCGGACAACCCGCTGCGCGCGCAGGGCCGGCTGGCCGCGGTCAGCGGGATTGAATACGCGGCACAGGCAATGGCCGTGCACGGCGCATTGCTGGCGGAAGCGGAATCAGGAATGGGCGCACAGCGCCCGCGCTCGGGCTACCTGGCCAGCGTGCGCAAGCTGGTGCTGCATGTGGAGCGGCTCGACGATATCGACGCGCCGCTGCAGGTTGAAGCGCAACGCATCAGCGGTGAAGGCAACAGCGTGCTGTATGCCTTCACTGTCAGCGCCGCGGGCCAGGCACTGCTGTCAGGCCGCGCGGCGGTCATCCTGGATGCCGCCGCAGTTGGCCAAAGCGCCAACCACAGCGCCGGCTGAAGCGCTTCAGCGCGCCGGCAGGATCTTGCCCGACACCGCGCCGAAGCCGACGCGATAGCCTTCGCCCTGGCAGTAGCCGGTCATGATCACGTCGTCGCCATCCTCCAGGAAGGCTCGGCGGCTGCCGTCGGCCAGCGTCACCGGCTCGGCGCCGTTGCGGGTCATTTCCAGCAGGCTGCCGTAGGAGTCCGGCGTCGTGCCGCTGATCGTGCCCGAGCCCATCAGGTCGCCCACGCGCACATTGCAGCCCGACACCGTGTGGTGGGCCAGTTGCTGCGCCATGGTCCAGTACATCGCCTTGAAGTTGGTGCGGCAGATGGTGCTGGGTGCCGCTGCGCCCTGCGGCTGCAGCGCGACTTCGAGGGCGATGTCGTAGGCATTCTTGTCCTGCTGCTGCAGGTACGGCAGCGGCTGCGGCGACTGCTCGGGGTTGTCGCGGCGGAACGGCTCGAGCGCTTCCATGGTCACCACCCACGGCGAGATCGAGGTGCCGAAGCCCTTGCTGTTGAACGGCCCCAGCGGCACGTATTCCCACTGCTGGATATCGCGCGCGCTCCAGTCATTGAGCAGCACCATGCCGAACATATGCGCCGGCGCATCGGCGGTGCTGACGGGCTCGCCCAGCGCCGATTCCTTGCCGACGATAAAGCCCATCTCCAGTTCAAAGTCCAGCTTGCGGCAGGCGCTGAAGATCGGGCGTGCCTCGTTCGGCAGCTTGATCTGGCCGTTGGGACGATGCAGCGGCGTGCCGCTCACCACCACCGAGCTGGCACGGCCGTTGTAGCCGATGGGGATTTCCAGCCAGTTCGGCAGCAGCGCGTTTTCCGGGTCGCGGAACATGCGGCCGACGTTGGTGGCGTGCTCCTTGGACGAATAGAAGTCCGTGTAGCCCGGGATCTCCACCGGCAGGTGCAGCGTTGCGGCCGACATCGGCACCAGCGCCTGGTCGCGCAGGGCGGCGTTGTCGCGCAGCGCGGCGTCATCGCCGGACAGCAGCGCGCCCAGGCGCTTGCGGGTTTCGCTCCACACCGGCTTGCCCAGGGCGATAAAGCGGTTCAGGCTGGCTGCGGCGAACGTACCCTTGGCGGCGGCGGGCAGCAGGCCGGCTTCATCGAGCGCTGCGAGGTCGAGCACCTGGTCGCCGATGGCGACGCCGATGCGCGGGAACTGGCCCTTGGTCGAGAACACGCCGTACGGCAGGTTCTGCAGCGGGAAATGGGTCTGGCCGTCGTTGGCGGAGGCGATCCAGCTGGTTTGGGGGGCGGTCATGGGGTTACTCCGAACATTTTAGGTGGCACTTGTCGCGTGCCGTGACTCGTCATGCTTGACGAGCGCCTGCCCTCTCCCCCGGCCCCTCTCCCGCAAGCGGGAGAGCGGAGAAAACCGGGCGGGCGATCAAGCGCCCGGGATTAGCGAACCTTTGGGTTGAAATGCTTCTTCAGGCCCTGCCAGCAGGTGTAGTAGTCCTGCTGCAGCGAGGCCGACTGCGCGGCATACGGCGTCGGGCGGATCACGCCCGGGGTCTCGAACATGAAGGCCATGGTGTCCTCGATGCGGTGCGGCTTCGAGGTATCGGCGGCGCTGGCCTTCTCGAAGGTTTCCGCATCCGGGCCGTGGCCGCTCATGCAGTTGTGCAGGCTGGCGCCGCCAGGGGCAAAGCCTTCGGCCTTGGCGTCGTAGACGCCGGTGATCAGGCCCATGAACTCGCTGGCGATATTGCGGTGAAACCAGGGCGGGCGGAACGAGTCCTGCATCGCCAGCCAGCGCGGCCCGAAGATGACGAAGTCGATGGTGTCCACGCCCGGCGTGGCCGACGGCGACTGCAGCACCAGGAAGATCGACGGATCCGGGTGGTCGAAGCTGATCGAACCGATGGTATTGAAGCGGCGCAGGTCGTACTTGTACGGGGTGTAGTTGCCATGCCAGGCCACCACGTCCAGCGGCGAGTGGCCGATCCCGGCGCGCCACAGGTTGCCCTGGAACTTGGCCACCAGCTCGAAATCACCCTCGCGGTCTTCATAGCTGGCAACCGGCGACAGGAAGTCGCGCGGGTTGGCCAGGCCGTTGGAGCCGATCACGCCCAGGTCGGGCAGCTGGAACAAGGCGCCGTAGTTTTCGCAGATATAGCCGCGCGCCTCGCCGTCGGGCAGCTCCACGCGGAAGCGCACGCCGCGCGGGATCACCACGATCTCCTGCGGCTCCACTTCCAGCCGGCCCAGCTCGGTCACCATCAGCAGGCGGCCCTGCTGCGGCACGATCAGCATCTCGCCGTCGGCGTTGTAGAAGAAGCGGTCCTGCATCGACTGGTTGGCCAGGTACAGGTGGATGCCGCAGCCGGTCATGGCCTCGGGGCCGCCATTGCCGGCCATGGTGACGATGCCGTCGACAAAGTCGGTCGGCACCGACGGCATTGCCGGCGGGCTCCAGCGCATCTGGTTGGGCGACGGCGGCACCTGGTCGAAACGGCTCAGGAAACGCGACTGCTCGATCTGCGTGAACGGCGTATGCATCGAGGCCGGGCGGATGCGGTACAGCCACGAGCGCCGGTTGTGCGCGCGCGGCGCGGTGAAGGCCGTGCCGGACAGCTGCTCGGCATACAGGCCGTAGGGCGCGCGCTGGGGCGAGTTCTGGCCGACGGGCAGCGCACCGGGCAGCGCCTCGGTGGCGAATTCATTGGCGAAGCCGGACATATAGCCGTGCTCGGCGAGCTGGGTGTGCGTGAGTGTCATGGTGTCGTCAGCGTTCCTGGGTCTCGGTCCATTTGGCGCTGCGCTGGCGCCTGGCGGCCTCTTGCTGGGAGTGCCTGCCGGTCCGTATTCCGCCTCTGCGTGGTGCACGGGGCAAGAATTACGTAATGCGTAATGAATTTACCATATCGTAATAGCCAAGCTCGGACGTGTCAAACGGCACCGCTGGCGCATGCGCCGGACGCCGCTTGCATTGCAGTTGTAGGTGGGAAACGGGAAAAGTGGGAAAAAACCAGGAAGCGCCGGGATGCGCGCGTCGACGCCTGCACGGCGGCAGTTGCTCACGCAGCGGGGGAAAACCAGGAAATGCGGGAAAGCGCCGAAGCAGGCAACCAGGCCTGCGGCGTCATCCACGCCAGGCGTCGCGAACGGCGCTCAGGACGGTAGCAACCGGCGCGGTGCGGAAAGCCCCGCGCCGGTTGTCATGGGGTGGCCTGGAGGCCAGCTGCCGGTGCCGGCGCGTTGCGAACGCGGCCGGCCAGGCGGCGGCCGGTCAGACCGGCTTGTGGCCCTCTCCGGTCCCGGAGCCGAAACCGCCTCCGGAAGCCGGCGCCGCGGCCGGCGCGGCCGTGCTTCCGGCGGCCGGCTGGCCTGCCATCGAAGCTGCCGTCACGCCGCCATTGCGGCTGGCAATGAATGCGTTGACGTCTGCAGCAAGATGCTGCGGGGCCAGCACGACTTCCAGGCCCAGCGCCTCGCAGGCAGCCAGGAACGTCGACATGCGGGGATCGGCCTGACCCGACTCCGCCCGCAGGTAGGCTTCCCGGGAAATCCCCGCTTTACGGGCGACGTCCTCCTGCTTGAGCTTGCGCGCGCGACGCAACGCCCGCAGTTGCCGGAACGGTTCGCTAGCGCCTCTTGGCACGGCTGTACTGTTCATGTCGGTCTCCAGTCACCAGTGAAAAAAAGTGCGCGGACGTGCATTCGAGTATAGAGCACGCAAAGCGTTCCGTATGTAACCGCAGAAACACTTTGTGCAGATTTCTTAGAAGTCCGCAATCCCGTCCTGACATCGGCCGATTGCCGAACATCAAAGAGCCGGATCGTGCACAACAACGCTGCACCGCCCAGTCTCTAACGGGCCTTGGCGGTTTGCGTTGACGTCACATGCATATCCATATGACGTTATGGCCTCCCGGACACAAGTGCGCAAGTCGGGGCAAATACCATGCATCTGGTTTCGTTGACAAACCGACCGGTCGTGCTATTCTCCACGCCATGCAGAAAGGACAACTCACTCGCAACGCCATCGTCGAACAGGCACTGGACACCGCTGCCAAGGTCGGCTTCGAACAATTGTCGCTGGCCACGCTGGCCGCGGACACCAATATGTCGAAGAGCGGCCTGTATGCACACTTCAAGTCCAAGGAGGTGTTGCAGCAGGCAGTGCTGGACCTGGCCGTTGAGCGCTTCGGCGAGATCGTGATCCGGCCGGCGATGCGCCAGCCGCGCGGCATGCCACGGCTGCAGGGGCTGTTCGAAGGCTACCTGGAATGGCTGGGCGGCACGGTGACGCAGGGACGTTGCCTGTTCACGGCGCTGGGCCAGGAATACCGCGACCGGCCGGGCTCGATCCGCGACCTGGTGGTGCAGTCGCTGAAGGACTGGCACAGCACGGTTGCGCGCGTGGTGGGCGACGCCATCGATGAGGGCCATTTCGGGCCGGATACTGACCCGCGGCAATTTGCATTCGAACTCTCGGGTATCGGCATGGCCTTCCAGCAGTCGTTCAAGCTGCTTGGCCGCGACGATGCCGAGACCATGGCGCGGCGCGCATTTGCGGCTCTGGTGGCCCGTGCCGCCGAAGGCGCCCGCGGCCACTGAACCACACATTGGCGCCGGCGCTATCCCGCCGGCAGGCAGCAACCGCTCCGGCGGGCTTTTTTTGTACCAAAAAAAGCACGACTGGTCGGTCGTAACAACAGCACCGAAGCCGCCGGCGGGGCCGGTGCCGATGATGCCGTGCAATCCAGAATCCATTGGAGGTGCAGGTCGTGACGCAAGCAGTCTCTTCTCCTTCCCCGGTTTCCTCATCCCCCGCCGCCGCGCCCCTGCCCGCGCGCGCCGGCAATGCGCCGCTGCGCACCGGCAAGTCCGGCGCGGTGGAGCGGGCCTTGCAGGGCTGGCAGCGGTTGCGCTGGCAGGCGGGCAGCATGGTCAGGCCCGGCGCGACAGCGCGGGCGCTGGAGCACATCTGGTTCAAGCCGCCGCGCGCCGCCGCCACATCGGCAGCACGGCGCCAGCTGGACAGTGCGCGCGCCGACTGGGCGCTGGTGACGGGCCAGGGCCCGAGCCGGCGCGTGCGCGTCTATCGCTGGGGCAGGTCCGGCCCGGTGGTGCTGCTCGCGCACGGCTGGGGCGGACATGCCGGCCAGTGGCATGCGGTTGTCGAGGGCCTGCTGGCCGCCGGCATGCGCGTGGTGGCCTTCGATGCGCTCTCGCACGGCGCCTCCGACGCCGGCGCGCGCGGCGCGGCGCAGACCTCGGTGCTGGAAATGTCGCGCTCGCTGCTCGCCGCGGCCTGGCACGCGGGGCCGGTGCACGCCGTGGTGGCGCATTCGCTCGGCGGCGCGGCCACCGCGCTGGCACTGCGCGAGGGCCTGCCCGCCCGCGCCGCCGTGCTGGTCGGATCGCCGGCCGACATGCACGCCGCGTGTGCGTCGCTGGCCTGGCAAATGGGCTTCACGCCCGGCGTGCTGGCACGCATGCAGCGCCAGAGCGAGCGCTGGCTGGGACTGCCATGGTCGGCTTTCAACGTGCCCGACGTCGGCCGCACCCGGCCGGTCCCGCCAACGCTGGTGATCCATGACCGCGACGACAAGGAAGTGCGCTGGGAAGATGGTGCAGCCATCGCCGGCGCCTGGCCCGGCGCGCAACTGGTCACGACCAGCGGCCTGGGGCATCGCCGCATCCTGCAGGATCCCGGCGTGATCCGGCACATCGCCGATTTCATCCGGCCCGGCTCAGCCCCAGCGCGCGCGGCAATCCCGCCAGCGTTGCACGGGCTGGCCGTCGACTGAACCTGGAGACCATCATGTTCCTGGTGAGCAATGACATGACCGCCACCCTGCCCGCACGCAGTTCGCTGCGGCTGGTGGCGGGCCCCGGCGAACACGTCGCCGTGCGCTGCACGGAAGGCGAACTCTGGCTGATCCGCGACGGCGACCCGAAGGATACGGCGCTGACGGCGAGCGAGAGCTTTACGTTGTCCGACAGCGGCCATATCGAGCTGTATGCCGTCACCACGGCATCGCTGCACGTAACGCGCTGCCGGCAAGGCGCCGGGCCTGCGGCGAGCGCCTGGCGGCAATGGCTGCGGCGCTTGCTGGCGCCGCCTGGGCGCGGCTATACCAGCGCAGGCCGATGATGCGGGCGGGGCTGAACGCCCCCTCGCCCTGCCAGCCCTGACGCGGGTGCGCGGTCGTGGTTGGGTGCAACTTGTGGCGGTTAATTGCGTTTTTATATGAAAAGCAGCCCCTTGCGGGGCACGTGCCTCAGATACGCAAGACAGCCAGCAGCCCGCGTGCGATCGCCTGCAGCCAGCCACGCCGCCAGGTCAGCGTGAACGACACCGCCAACGCTCCCGCCATCATCGCCAGCGCCCACAGCAACACGCCAAAGCCGGTGCGGTTGCCCGCCAGCGCGGCCACGGCGCCAAGCGCCACCAGCGCCCAGGCCGCGCAGCGCAGCCGCCGCCGGCCACTGGCGGGCAGGTCCGCGCCCTGCCCCGACAACTCGGTCCAGTGCCGCTCCGTGGCGCAGGCAAACAGCACGAAAGCGCAGTACGCGCACAGCGCCAGGCCCAGCAGCAGCAAGTGTTCAAGCGTGATTGGCACGATCCATCTCCTCTAGCGCCTGGCTGCTGGCAGCAGCGGTCCGGGCCTGGCGTGCCGCGTCGACGCGCCGCAGCCGTCGCGCCGACGCCAGCGCCAGCCCACCGGTCAGCAGCAGCACGATGTCGACGCCGGCCACGGCAAGGTGGCCGCGCGCCAGCGCCAGCGGCAACCAGTCGCCGGTGCTCAGGCCGTTGAGCACCGGCGCCGCCAGAGCCAGCGCGGCGATCGCCAGGCATTGCTGGCGCCATGGCACCAGCGTGCGGCTGCCCGGACGCATCGCCACGCGCGCATGGATCGCGGTGGCCAGCCACACCAGGAAGAACAGCCCGGCCTCGATAAACTCGCGCGACGGCAGCGTCATCGGCAGCAGCCGGTTGGCCACCATCATCGCCAGCGTGGCGATGACCAGGCCCGTGGTGGTACCCGCGGTGACCGCGGCCGCCAGCCGCACGCCCTTTTCGCCGTGGCGCGCATGGCGCTTGTCGAGCCAGTACAACTGCCCGGTAGCGATCAGCACGCACCCCGCCAGCCCGGCCAGGAAATACAGCCAGCGCAGCGGCCAGTGATCGAACGCGATGAAGTGCATGCCGGTCAGGAAGCGCTGCGTGGTCGCAGCGGGCTGCAACGGCACGTGATGCAGCAACGCACCGGTGGCGCCGTCGAAGTAGGCGGCGTCGTCGGCCAGGCTGACGCGGTCGCCCACCGAGCGGCTGACCTTGACCACGGCGTTGGCATCGCCGGGGTTCCATACCCGGATCGCGGCCGGCGCCGCCCCGCCCCAGCGTGCGCGCGCGGTCTCGACCATCGGCCCCAGCGCGGCCATCGGTGCCGCCACCCCGGCGGGCGGGCGCGAGTAGCCGGACAAGGCCTGGTCGTAGAAGGTGTTCGGCTGCTGGTACAACGCGCTGATGCCGGCCGGCATCAGGATCATGTAGACAATGCAGATCCCGGAGAACGTGATCACCGCATGGAACGGCAGCGCCAGCACGCCGGTCAGGTTGTGCAGGTCCAGCAGGCTGCGCTGCAGCTGCTTGCGCGGCCGGAACGTGAAGAAGTCGCGGAAGATGCGGACGTGGATGATCACCCCCGACACGATCGCCGCCAGCATCGCCATCGCCGCCAGGCCCACCAGCCAGTAGCCGATGTTCCAGGCACGCAGGTGCAGGTTGTAGTGCAGCGGATAGAAGAACGACGACGCGCCCAAAGTGCCCACGTCAGGCAGCAGCTCGCCGCTGCGCGGATCGGCCAGGCGGATCTGCCCGCCCGCGGCGGCATGGCGCACGCGCGCGATCATCACCGGGGTGCGCTGCTCGGGCAGCGTGACCGCCCATTCGCGCAGCGGCTTGCCGCGCGCCAGCGCCGCCACGGCGCGCGGCACCACGGTGTCGATGTCGATCGTGGGCGGCGCTGCGCCCAGGCGCGTGGCCGGCATCATCCAGCGGTCGACCTCGCGGTCGAACACCGCCACCGAGCCCATGAAGAACGCCACCATCAGCACACCGCCGAGCAGTACGCCAATCCAGGTGTGCGCCCAGGTCATGGCCTGGCGCAGGCCGCCGGCATGTGCATCGGCCTTCTGTGCGCGGGCCTTGCTATTTCGTGCGGGTCGCGTCATGCCAGCTTCTCCCCCAGCCACCACGCCACGCCGGCACCGATGGCCGCGCCGGCCACCAGCACCAGCCACACGCGCAGCAGGTGCCGCGTGACCAGCGCCCACAGCGACATCATCGGAAACAGGAGGAAGGCCAGCATCGAAAACCAGAGCACGGCCTCGCTGCGGGCCAGGCCCAGGCGCCAGCCGAGCGCGGCGCCGCCGGCGGTGATGCCCCAGACAAAGGCATAGCTGCCCGCCAGCGCGGCCAGCGCGCGGGCAGTCATGGCCAGCGCGGGCGGGAAGGCGCGGCGCGATGGCAGGGATGAGGGACTGTCGTTCATTGGAATTCTTGGCAACGCGCGGCCGGCGTGGTGGTGCAATGGCATCGCACCACCACGAAGGCCGCTGCGCTCACATCTTCATGCGCACGGTGAACATGGCCGCGCGCGGCTGGCCCCAGATGTTGCCTTCGCGCGGGTTGTTGATCCGTGAGTAGTAGCTGCGGTCGAACAGGTTGGTCAGGTTCAGGTCCGCCGACACGTGCTTGTTGAAGTCGTAGCCGATCGCCGCATCGAACGTCGCATAGCCGCCGCGGCGCAGCGTGACCGCACCAATCGGCGCGGGGAACAGCGCGGTGTTCTGCACATGGCTGACCGCGGTCATGCCGCCACCGATGCGCCAGCGGTTGAAATCGCCGGGCAGGCGGTACATCGTCCACAGCTTGAACAGGTGCCTGGGCGCAATCGCCGAGAACGGCGTGTTGACCTGGCCGGTGCGGTTCTGCAGGTCCTGCGTGACGTTGAACGTATAGCCGGCGTAGATGGTCCAGCTCGGCGTGATGCGGCCGCTGGCTTCCAGCTCGAAGCCCTGGCTCTTGGTCTCGCCCTGCGACACGAAGAACGGATTGCTCGGGTTGGTCGTGTTGATATTGTCAAGCGTGGCGCGGCCGGTCTCGCGTACCTCGAACAGTGCCAGCGAGGTGTTCAGCGCGCCCTCGAAAAATTCTCCCTTGACGCCGACCTCGTACTGCTTGCCCTTGATCGGATCGACCAGGTTGCCGCTGGCGGTCAGGTACTCATCCTGCGGCTGGAAGATCTCGGCATAGCTCGCGTAGGCCGACCAGTGCTCGGTGAAGTCGTAGATCAGCCCGGCGAACGGCGTGAACTTGGCGTTGATGTCGTCGCCCCTAGTCACGCTGGTGGTCGACGTGTACTGGCGCGCGCTGATGTCCCACCAGCTCAGCCGTCCGCCCAGCACCAGCGTCACCGGATCCGCCAGCGAGAAGCGCGCGTCGCCGTAGACGCCGTACTGCCTGGTCGTGGTGGTGATGCCTGTGCCATTGGGGGTGAAGGTTGGCTTGGCGAAGTCGCTGCGCGGGTTGAAGATGTTCACGACCTGCGAGAACGGCGAAATGGTATACCGGGGGTCGCGCCGTTCCGAATCGGAAAAATTGAAGCCGACCAGCGCCTTGTGCCGGCGCCCGAACAGCGAGAACGGCCCGTTGGCATAGAGGTCGAAGCTGGTCTGCTCCTGCGTGTAGGTCTGCTTGGCCGCGAACAGCGTGGTCGTGTTCACGCCCGGGATCACCGGCGTATAGGCATAGGCCTGCTCGCGGTTCAGGCGGTTGTTCAGGTAGCGCAGCGCACCCTTGACCTGCCAGCCGCTGTCGAACTTGTGCTCCAGCTCGGCGAAGGCCGAGGTGGTATAGAAGTGGTCGCGGTTCCAGTCCGCACCCAGGTAAGTCGAGCGCGGCACGTCGAGCAGGCTGGCCTGGCGCGTGACCGGGTTGTAGTAAGCGGGCAGCGTCCACGGCTGGCGGCCTTCCGAATCCTGGTAGCTCGCGCCGACCGTCACCAGCGTGCTGGGCGTGATGTCGTACTCGATCACGCCATAGAGCGCACTGGTGCGCATATTGGTCTTGTCGATGAACGAGTCCTTGTCCTGGAACGCGCCGGTGATGCGCGCGCGCAGCGTGCCGTCGGCATTGAGCGCGCCACCGGCATCCACCTCGGCGCGGTAGTTGTTCCACGATCCCACCGACAGCGCGCCGCCGACCTGGGTTTCTCGCGTCGGGCGCTTGCGCACCAGGTTGATCGCGCCGCCGGTCTTGCCCGCCCCGGCGAGCAGGCCCGACGGCCCCTTCAGCACTTCCACCCGCTCGATCATCGACAGGTCCGGCTGCACGGTGTTGCGCCAGTCATACTTGGTCGGCACGCCGTCCAGCATGAAGGTGTCGATCTCCAGCCCGCGCGAATAATAGATCGAACGCTCCTGGTCACGCTTCTCGACGAACACGCCGGTGGCCTGCATCATCGCGTCTTCCAGCGTGGTCAGGTTCTGCTCGCGGATGCGCTCGGCGTTGACCACGGTGACCGATTGCGGCACCTCGCGCGCGGTCAGCGGCACCTTGCTGCCAGCGGTAGTGGGCGGGTTGATGGGGTTTTCGCGGGCGCCGTTGACTGTCACCGCCGGCAGCGAAGCCTCCGGTTGCCGGGCGGTTCTGCCCGCGGGGGCCGGCTGCTCTGCCTGCGTTGCCGCCGATGCCGAACCTGTCGCGTTTTCCTGTCCGAAAGCCGACGCGCTGACCATCAGGCCAACAGCGGCCGGGATCCAGCGCATGGCGGTGCGGCACTGCACGGAGCCATGCCGTGTTGCCCGCGCGCGTTCGGTCGCGCGTCTGTTGCTGTGTTTCATTGCCTTCTTACTCCCCTGCTCGGTTGTGAAAATCCAGGCCGTGGGACCCGGCTGGCCGCCTGGTCGCGGCCGCCGGTCCTCATGTTGCTTTGTATGGGCGATACCTCAGTGCGTGCCGGCGTGCGCGACGCGCGCGGGGCGGCTGCGAGGCGGCTCGGCCTCCATGGCGCACGCCACACCCGCGCGGTTGCCCAGTACGGCGGCCGCAATCTCTTGCGCGCGCACCGCCAGCACCGACAGCAACGTGTCCGACAAGCCGTGCGTCGCTTCGCAGCAGCCCTGCAGGAATACGCCCGCCTGGCAGCCCGGCGCCATCTGCAGCCGGTAGTCGCGGTCGGCCTGGAAGCCCTTGGCGTCGTCCAGGTAGGACGCCAGCGGCGCCAGCAGCGACTGGTGCAGCTCGCGCCGGTAGCCCGTGGCGAGGATGACCGCGTCATAGCGCTGCAACTGATGCGCGCCATCGTCACGCCGCGCAATGTCCAGCCGCACGCCGTCGGCATCGGCCTCGGCATGGCGGGCCTCGCTTCCGGCCAGGAGCCGGTGGCGCACCTTGCCGGTGACCTTCTGCTGGTACAGCACCTCGTAAATGGCTTCGATCAGGTCGGTATCGACCACTGCGTAGTTGGTGTTGCCGAACTCGCGCAGCAGCTGCTCGCGCTCGGTCGTTGCCCGCGAGAACAGGTAGTCGATATAGCGCGGATTGAAGATCTCGTTGACAAAGGGGCTGTCGTCGGCCGGCTTGAGCGCCGGCGCACGGCTGACCAGGTCGACCGCAATGCCGCCTTCGCGGCCATGCAGGTCCAGGAAAATCTCGGCGGCGCTCTGGCCCGAACCGATCACTGCCACGCGCCGCACGGGCGCGGTGCGTTCCAGCCGCTCCAGCGACTCGAGGTACGAGGACGAATGGAACACCCGCGGCTGGCCGCGCAGCGGCACGAAGGCGTCCGGAATGCTGGGCGCGCCGCCGACGCTGACCACCACGTTGCGCGCGCGGCGCTCGGTCAGCGCCCCTTGCGCCGTGCGCGAGGTCACGCGCAGGCAGGCCAGCTCGCCATTGCCCCCGGCGGGCTCGGGCGCGACCGAGACCACTTCCTCGCCGTAGTGGCAGGCGTCGGCAAAATCGCCCGCCACCCAGGACAGGTAGTCGTTGAACTCGTAGCGGCTGGGATAGAAGGTGCGGGTGTTGATGAAGTCCAGCAGCCGCTCGCGCTCGTGCAGGTAGTTGATGAAGGTATAGCGGCTGGCCGGATTGCGCATCGTGACCAGGTCCTTCAGGAACGAGATCTGCATGCGGCTGTTGTCGAGCAGCATATTGCCGTGCCAGACGAAGCCCGGCTTCTTCTCGATAAAGCCGAAGCGGAACGGCGCCTGCTGCGGCAGCATCTCGCGCAGGGCCACTGCCAGCGCGAGGTTGGAAGGGCCGAAGCCGATGCCCAGCAGGTCGAGCACGGGCCCTGCACCGGCATCGGTGCCGTGGGCGGCGAAGTTGGAAGCGGAATAGAGCATGGTCTCTCCTTGCGCGGCTGGCTCAGGCCGCCAGCGCGGTCGGTTCTGCACTGGACAGCTGCGCCTGCCCGTCTTCCTGCGGCACCCACAGGCGCTCGCCGAAGAAGCGTTCGCGCAGCAGCATGACCAGCATGGCGCGCTTGTGCGGGAAGTCGAAGGCCTTGACCTTGGCAAACCCGGAACGGTCCAGGTTGCGGATCTGCTGCACGTGGTCGATGCGCGGCTCGCCCACGATGCGCTGCGTGCGCGGGTCATCCAGGAACATGTAGTGCATCAGCGACGGCAGCCAGGCGCTGATATAAGCCTTGCCACGGATCTCGCCGTCGCCGATCAGCACATGCCAGCCGCGGTCAAAGTCGCCGGCGTCGTAGTACGGGCCGATGCGGTTCTCCTTGGCCCAGTACACCTCGAAGTACGCGAACGGCTTGCCGTCCAGGCAGCCGATCAGCGGGATGGTGTGCGGGTCGGCCAGCTGCGCCGACAGGTAATCGCGATGCTTTGCCAGATCGCCTTCTTCCTCCCAGAACGCCGCCACGCGCGGATCGTTCATCCAGCCGTGGAAGCACGCCAGGTCGGCATCGAGATCGGCCACCCGCATCGAGAACACCTGGCCGAGCCACGGGATATGGCGTGCATAGACCTGGCCCGACGGCTTGGGCGCGCGCAGCGGATGGCGCCGGCCCTGGGTCATCGCGTATTGCAGCGGATAGTCGCGGCCCGAGGTGCCGGTGTGCCACAGCGCCGGCAGTTGCCAGAGCTGCTCGACGCGCGTCACCAGCTCGCCGCCGGCCGCGCGCGTGGCGCTGCCCTCGCGCAGCATTGCGTTGGCGATGGCTTCGGGCAGGTCCAGCGCGATGGCCTGCGTCGCGGGGGCGCGCGCCAGCACCGCCTCGCAGGCGGCAAAAGTGGCGGCGCGCGCCAGCGGGTGGGCCGGCTCGGCGTCGGCAAGCGCCAGCTGCGGCTGGGTGCCGGGCGTGAACTGCCAGGCCTGCAGCGGCGTGCCATCCAGGCTTAGCTGCAGCGCGGAGCCTTGCCAGCGGCTCTGCAGCATGGGGATCGTCGCGGACAACCAGGGCTGGCTCGCGATCGCGTGGGTCATCAAAGGCGCGGCATTGCTTTGCATGTGAACTGACTCCCTGTCTTTGGTGGCGCGCGTCATGCGGCGGCCTGATGGTCGGTCTGGCCGGCCGCGGCGGGGGCGGCCGCGCTGTCAGTGGCGCTGTCGGCGCGGATCACGCCGCTGTCGGCACGGATCACGCGGTCGGCCACGTGGAAATAGCGGTCGTCATGGCTGACCGCGACAATGGTCTTGCCGCTGCGCTTGAGCTCCGGCAGCAGCGATTCATAGAAGTAGGCGCGGAACACGGGATCCTGGTCGGCCGCCCATTCATCGAGCAGCAGCACCGGGCGCGCCTCGACATAAGCCGCCAGCAGCGCCAGCCGCTTGCGTTGCCCCTGCGACAGCTGCGTGGTCGACAGCAGCTCGTCGCGGATGGCGACCTTGTGGTCCATGTGCAGCCGTTTCAGGAAGGCATTGGCCACCGCGGCGTCGAAGCGCCCATCCGGGCCGACCAGCCGCGCGAACAGATGGGCGTTGGAGAACACCGTGGCGAAATGGCTGCGATACCAGGGCAGCTCGGCGGTACTCACCGGCTTGTCGCCGAGCGCTATGCTGCCGGCGCTCGGCTGGTACAGGCCCGCCAGCAGCTTCATCAGCGTCGACTTGCCGCTGCCGTTGCCGCCGACGATAAAGACGGTCTCGCCGGCGGACAGCGTCAGCGACACGGGGCCGAGGCGGAAGCCGCGCTCGTCGCCCTGGCCTGGATAGTCGTAGCGCACGTCCTGCAGCGTGATCAGCGGCGTGCCCGGCGCGGGCGGTGCAGCGGCGGTATTGGCCGAATGCAGCGCGAAATCCCCCGTGTAAGGCGCCAGGCGCAGCGTCTCGATCTTGCGCAGCGCGACGTTGCCGGTCATCAGGATCGGCAGCGTGCCGACCAGGTCGTTCAGCGGCATGCGCAGGAACATCAGCACCAGCACGAAGGCGGTGATGCGCTCGCGCCCAATACCCAGCGCATCGCCGGCGATAAAGATCGCGCACGCCAGCCCCAGGATCAGCGTCGCGGTGAACGACAGGCTCAGCACCCAGTAGCGGTCGGCGCGCACCTCATGTGCGCGCGCAAATTCCGCGGCGGGCTCGAAGTCGCGCTGGTAGAAGCTCTGCTTGCGCCAGGCATTGAGCGCCAGTTCATAGCGGCCATCAATCGCGCCCTGGTAGCCGGCGTAGAGCCGGTCGTCGGTGTCGCGCACCGCCTTCATCAGGGTGCGCATGCGCAGCACCCAGCGCTGCGCCAGCAGCACGCCTGCGCCCAGCACCGCGGCACCGAGCACGAACAGCTGCCACGACAGCCAGCCCAGGTACAGCAGCCCGCCCAGCACCAGCACGCCGTTGTAGAACACGAACGGCACGCGGTTGAAGGCCATGCCGATCGAGGCGATGTCCTTGGTCAGCGTGGCATAGACGGTCGGGCCGCCGATCGCTTCCAGGCGCTCCACGTCGGTATCGAGCACGCGCTTGAGCATGCGCAGGCGCATGTCGTACACCACGCGGTGGCCGAGCGCGGTCAGCAGCGCCTGCGAGCCGAAGCCGCAGCCGAACAGCACTGCCAGCAGGCCCAGCAGCACGCCGATGCGCCCCGCTTCGAGCGCCGCCGGCGCGGCGATCATGCGGTTGATCTCGGCAATCAGCGCGATGCCGGCGAGCGCGCTGCAGGTGCCCGCGGCCAGCGCCAGCAGCAGCAGGCCGCCGAAGCGGCGGCGCAATGAGAGGAACAGATTCACAGGGCCTCCAGCAGGTCGTTCATGAAGGCCAGGTCGGCGTCGGCATCGCGCCGGCCGGCCTGGTCGATCGCCGCGGCCATGTCGCGCAGCACGGGCGCAGCGAACAGCGCCGGCAGCGCCAGTTCGCAGGCCATCTGCTCGCGGATGCGGGTCTGCAGCCGCACCAGCAGCAGCGAATGGCCGCCCAGCAGGAAGAAGTCGTCGTCGGCCCCGGCCTGGGCCACGTCCAGCACCGCGCACCACAGCGCCGCCAGTTCGTGCTCGGTTGGCGTCGATAGCGCCGCCGGAGCGCGCGGCGCGGCCGGCTCGGGCAGCGCCTGGCGGTCGACCTTGCCGTTGGCGTTGAGCGGCAGCGCGTCGAGCCGCGTCAGGCTGGACGGCACCATGTAGCCGGGCAACTGCTCGCGCAAGCGCGCGAGGATGGCGTCGTCCGAGTCATCGCCAGCCGTGGCGGCCACGTAATACGCGCACAGCCGCGCCATCCCGTCGGGACCCTGCCGGGCCACACAGACTGCCTGGCTCACCTGCGGGCACGCGCTCAGCGCCGCCTCGACCTCGCCCGGTTCGACGCGGAAGCCGCGCACCTTGACCTGGTGGTCGCGCCGGCCGAGGAACTCGACGATGCCGTCAGCACGCTTGCGCGCCAGGTCGCCGGTCCGGTACAGCCGGTCGCCCGCCATGGCGCCCGGCGTGCCGGGCGCAAACGGGTTGGGCACGAAGGCCGCGCCGGTGCGGGCCGGATCCCCGGCATAGCCGCGCGCCAGCCCGGCGCCGCCGATGTAGAGCTCGCCGGCCACGCCCGGGGGCACCGGCTCGAGCCGCGCGTCCAGCACGTAGAGCTGGTTGTTGGCGATCGGCAGGCCGACCGGCGCGACCGCCCACGCGAGAGCGCCCTCGCCCGCCAGCGCATGCGCCGCGGACCAGACCGTGGTCTCGGTGGGACCATAGACGTTGCAGACCTGCGCGCCCCTGGCCAGCAGGGCCGCGGCCAGCTCGCGCCCCAGCGCCTCGCCGCCGCACAGCACGCGCAGCCCCTGCCATGCCGGCGAGGCTTGCGTCACCAGCATCTGCCAGGTCGCGGGCGTGGCCTGCATCACGGTGATGCCGTGTGCGGACATCAGCGCCGCCAGCCGCGCCGGGTCGCGCGCATCGTCGCGCGTGGCGATCACCACGCGGGCGCCGCTGGCCAGCGGCAGGAACAGCTCCAGCCCCGCGATATCGAAGCCGAGCGTGGTCACCGCCAGCAGCCGGTCGCTTCCATCCATCGGCACCACCGGCGTCATCGCCCGCAGGAAGTTGGCAAACGCGCCGCGCGAAATCTGCACGCCCTTGGGCGTGCCGGTCGAGCCGGAGGTGTAGAGGGTGTAGGCCAGTTGTGCCGGATGGCATTGCGCAGCCGGCTGCGTATCGGGAGCGGTGTTCCAGGGCGGCGTGTCACCGTCGACCAGCACCACCGCGCCGCTGTCGCCGAGCTCGGCGCGTGTAGCGGCGCTCGCCAAGATCAGGCGCGCACGGGCATGGCCGAGGATGTGGGCATTGCGCGCGGGCGGATGGTGGGCGTCGACCGGCAGGTAGGCGGCGCCCGCCTTCACGATGCCGAGCAGCACCGCCACCAGCGCGGGCGTGCGCGGCAGGCACACGCCGACCAGCGCCTCGGCGCCGACATCCTGCGCGGCCAGCCAGTTCGCGATGCGGTTGGCGGTCGCTTCCAGCCCGGCATAGGTCAGGCTCGATTCGCCGTCCGTCACCGCGATGGCATCGGGCGTGGCCGCGGCGGCGCGCGCGATCCGTGCGACTACGTCGTCGGCCGGGTCGAGTGCGAGGCCGGTGTCGTTGCCGTCGGCCAGCGTCCGGGCCTGCTCGCTTTCATCCATCAGGGACAGTGCTTCGAGCGGTGTCTCGGGCGCGGCCAGCATCGCGCCGAGCAGGTGTTCATAGTGCCGCGCCATCCGCTGTGCCGTGGCCGCGGTGAATAGCGTGGCGTCGTATTCCAGCGTGGCGGACACGCGCGTGGCGCTGGCGTGCAGGTCGAGCGTGACGTCGAACTTGGCGCTGTCGTCGGGCACCGGCAGTGCGCTCGCCTGCAGGCCGGGCAGCGTGAAGGCGGCGGGCTCGCCCATCTGCAGGTTGAACATCGCCTGGAACACCGGCGTGCGGCTGGGGTCGCGCGACGGCGCCAGCCTGTCGACCAGCAGTTCGAACGGCAGGTCGGCGTGGTCCAGCGCGGCGCGGGCATCGTCGCGGACCTGCTGGCACAGCGCGTGGCCGCTCAGGCCGGGCGTCAGCCGAGCGCGATAGACCTGGGTATTGATGAAGCAGCCGACCAGTTCGTCCAGCTCTTCATGCGTGCGGGCTGCGTTGGGCACGCCCACGGCAAAGTCGGACTGGCCGCTGTAGCGCGCCAGCAGCGCCTGCCATGCGGCCAGCAGCACGGCGAACGGCGTGAGCCGGCCACCCCGACCCGTGCCACCAGCGCAGTAGCTGCGCAGCGCTGCCACCACGTCGTCCGACAGCGTCCAGCGGACGCGCCCGCCCTTGCCTGCCGGCCGCGCCGGGCGCGGGGCATCGAGCGGCAGTTCCAGCGCGGGAATGCCAGTGCCCAGGCGGTCCGCGCAGCGTGCCAGCGCGGCATCGAGCGCAGGGCCATCGAGACGCTCGCGCTGCCAGGCCGCGTAGTCGGCATACTGCACCGGCAGCGGCGTCCAGCCCGGCTCGCTGCCATTGGCGGCCGCGCCATAGGCCCGCGCGAGGTCGCGCGCCAGGATCGGGTTGGACCAGCCGTCCGAGACGATGTGGTGCATGGCCAGCACCAGCACGTGGGCGCCATCCTCCAGCCGGGCGACGGTGACGTGGAAAGGCGCGGCGGCGTGCAGGTCGAATACACGCGCCGACTCGCGGCGCAGCAGCCCATCGAGCTCGCCTGCGGGCAAGTCGATCCATTGCACGGCCGGCGGCGCGTCGTCGACGATCTGCCGGGGCTCGCCGTCACCGGTCGAGAAACGGGTACGCAGTACCGCATGGCGCGCGGTCACCTGCGCCAGCGCGTGCTCCAGCGCCGGGGCCGACAGCGGGCCCTGCAGGCGCCAGGCGCGCACCAGGTTGTACGCGATGCTGTCCGGCGCGTAGCGCTGCAGGAACCACAGGCGCTGCTGCGCGAACGACAGCGGCGCGGGGCCTTGCGAGGCGCGCACGCGGATCGTCAGGTCGGGCATAGGCTGCGTCATTGGGTCTCCTCGGGAGCCGCGAGGCAGTCATTGCTGGCCTGGCTGCCACCGCGCGCACGGCCTTGCCGCGCGAACGGCAAGGCCAGGATCGCCCCGCAGCCGCGGCCATGCCGCGACTGACTGGCAAGGGGGCGCCCGGGTGCGACATTGTCTTTACAAAGCGAATTGCGAATATACCTGATAATCATTCTCATTTTCAACCAAGAAAAGGCGTTGACTGCATATCCGCAACGCCGTACGGGGCTGCCTCTTGTTTCCGTTACCGATCCTGCTTGCACTGTTTCCCGAGCCGCTGCGTCACTACGCCGAGGCCATACGCATCGGCCCCACGACGTCCGATGACGTCATGCCCGCCGCGCTCATGTCCGCGCCGGCGGGCCGCGCCCCACTGCGGCAGGCGCTTCACGCCATGGCCGTCCACTACGGTGGCGACGATGCGCGCGTGGCCGGCTCGGTCTGGGCGCGGCATTGCTTCTCCGCGCTGCTGCCCGGCACGGTGGCCGCCGCTGCGCTGGCGCACCACGTACTGCCCTTGCGCGACGCGGCCGTCCGGCCCGATCGGCATGGCCGCGCCGTGACGCTGCTGCTGCCACATTTCGGCCAGACGTTGCCCGGCGCGCCGCCGCAGCAGCGCTACGGCGCCCTGCTGGACGATCTGCTGGCGCCGCTGGTCGATGCGCTGGCAGCGGCCAGCGGCGCGTCGCCGCGCCTGCTGTGGGCCAATGCCGGCGCTGTCGTCGCCGAGGTATTGCGCCACGCGCCCGCCCTGCTGCAGCCGGGCATGCCGGCCACGGACGCCACGCTGGCGGCCGACGCCGCCTGGCTGATGGACACCCGCACCCGCCCAGACGGCCGCGACAACCCGCTGCATGCGCCGATGCGCGCGCACCGCGTGACGCAGGACGGCACCACCACCACGCTGTGGCTGCGCCGGCTGTGTTGCCTGCGCTACCGCTTGCCGGCCTTCACGCTGTGCGGCGACTGCCCGCGCCGCCTGCTGCGGTAAAGCCGTCGGCACCTAGGCCGCCAGCTCGCTGGCGCTGCCGTGCTCGACGCGCACCGGCACTTCGCCCAGCGTGGCGCCGGCCAGCGCCGGCAGCGCCAGCAGGATCGCCACGCACTGCCGGGTCAGTTCCTCCGCCGCGCTGTCGTCGAGCGCCGCCGTGTCGTACTCCACGCGCAGCGTCAGCGTTTCACGCGGGATCACGATGGCCGTTACCGGATAGCTCATCTGTCCGCGGTTATCGACATCGCTGAAGCGCAGCGCGCCGCGCTGGGTTTCCCGCAGCGTGCTGTCGACCGGGTAGTTCTCGTAGATCAGCATGGTGTCGAACGGCGCGTGCGCGGCATCGTCGCTGCCGGCCGCCCAGCTCTGCAGCCACGCCGGCGGCGCATGCTCGGTCTCGCGCAGCGCCAGGTTGTCGGCCTGCAGCGCCGGCAGCCAGTCGGCCACGCGCAGCGAGTCGGGCAGCGCCTGCACCAGCGGCAAGGTACTCGCGAGCAAGCCCATGATGTCTTCGATGCCGGGCAGCTCCGCCGAACGGCCCGAGCCCACCACGGCCATCCCCACCGTGCGCGCACCGGTGGCCTGGCGCAGCGCCAGCATCCATGCTGCCTGCACCAGCGTGTTGACGGTGACGTGCTGGCGGCTGGCGAAAGCGGCCAGCGTGCGCAGCGCATCGGCCTGCACCACGTGTTCCACCGCGCGGATCTGCTGACCGCGCTGTGCCGGCGCAACCTCGCGCGTGATGCGCACCGGTTGGCGTGCCAGCGGCGCCAGACGCTCGCGCCAGCGTTGTTCAGGATCGGCGCCCGACTGCGCCTGCTGCCACGCCACGTAGCGGCGCAGCGACACCGCGGGCTGGGCCGGCTGCTCGCCGTCGTAGCCGCGCAGCACCTCGCCCAGCAGGCGCGACATGCTCCAGCCGTCCAGCAGCAGGTGATGCCAGGTCCAGAGGAAGCGCCAGCTGTGGTCGCCGATGCGCACCAGCGTCAGCCGCATCAGCGGCGCCTGGCCCAGGTCGAAGCCCTCGCGGAACTCGGCCTCGCACAGCGCCTGCCATTGGGCATCGTCGGCGGCCGCGGCAGGGCGATGGCTGCGTTCGCGCCAGTCGTGGTGCCTGACCGGCAGCGTGGCCTGCGTGGGCACCACCAGCAGCGGCTCGGCCTCCATGCCCGCGCCCGCTTGCAGCCACGCCACCCGGGCCCGCAGCACCGGATGCCGCCGCACCGCGTCCTGCCATGCCGCGACCATGCGCTCCACATCGAGCCCGTCCATGGTGGCCTGCACCTGCACGGTGTAGGCCGGCGAGCCGGGATGCCGCGCGCCGTGCCGGATCATGCCGCGCTGCATCGGCGTGGGCCGCCAGATGTCCTCGATCTCGTCGGCACGCAGCGCGAGCGCATCCAGTTGCTGCTGCAACAGCCCGCTGGCCGGCACATCGGAGGGCGTCAGCCGGGCCACGGACTGCGCCACGCAATGCCCGACCACCTCGCGCAGCGACTGCGCGATGCGCGCCATCAGCGCTTCGATGGTGGCCTCGCGGAACTGTGCGCCGCTGTAGGTGCAGCGGAACTGCAGGCGGCCGCCCTGGACCCGGCCATCGAACGCCAGCGGCGCCGGCAAGGGGATGTCGTCGGAGACGCCGCAGCCGGTATCCTCCGCGGCGGCCTGCCAGCCGCGTTCCCCAAGGCTGCTGTCGAACTGGCCGAGGTAGTTGAACAGCACCTGCGGCGCGCACGGCGGCAGCGCCGCTGGCGCGAGAGCGCTGAGCACGCCGTACCCAAGCCCTTGGCGCGGCACCGCGCGCAGCGCTTCCTTGACCCCGGCGATGGTGTCGCCGACGTCCGCAACGCTCGCCAGCCGGACCGGCCAGACGCTGGTGAACCAGCCCACCGTGCGGCTGAGATCGAGCGCGCTGCCGGCCGCCTCGGCTTCGCGGCCGTGGCCTTCCACGTGGATGCGGATGTCGTCGCGGCCAGCAAAGGCGCACAGCGCGCGCGCGAATCCCGCCAGCAGCAGGTCGTTGACGCCGGTGCGGTAGGCGGCATGCGCCCGCCGCAGCAAGGCGTCGGTCGTGGCCACGTCCAAAGCAAAGCTTGCCGTGCGCGGGCGCGCCGGTTCACCGCCCGGACCATCGCATGGCAATGACATCTGGTCGCGCGTGACGGTGCGCCAGTATTCGGCCTCGGGCGCGAACACGTCGCGCGCCGGCCCTGCGAGCGTGCGGCTCCATGCGGCATAGCTGGCGCCCACGGGCGCCAGCGCTGCCACCTGTCCCGCCAGCCGTGCGGCGTAGGCGGCTTGCAGGTCTTCCAGCACGATGCGCCAGGACACGCCGTCGACCACCAGATGGTGGCAGACCAAGAACAGCCGCTCGCTGCCATTGGCGACGCGCAGGTGCAGCGCACGCAGCAGCGGCCCGCGGGCGATGTCCAGCCGGTCCTGCTCTGCATCGCAGACAGCGGTGATTGCCGCGGCGTCCGGCACGTCGATGGCCGTCAGTGCGACCGCGTCCCGGGCTTCAGCGGCGGCCTGCTGGCGCCAGCCTTCGTCGGTGCGTGTGAAGTGGTAGCGCAGTGCGGCATGGTGGCCGATGACGTCCTGCAGCGCGGCCTGCAATGCCGGTGCGTCGATGGCCGACTGCGGGCGCAGCAGCACCGACTGGTTGAAGCGGTTGCGGCTGGCCTCGGCCAGCGGCTGCCCGAGAAAGGCCGCCTGCACCGGCGTCAGCGGCGCCGCGCCAGCGTCATCGTTGGCCGCATCCTGCGCCGTGCCACCCACGCGCTCCGCCACCCGCGCCAGCGCGGCCACCGTCTGGTGCTCGAATACCTGGCGCGGCGTCAGCCGCCAGCCCTGCAAACGGGCGCGCGCGACGATCTGCAGGCTCAGGATGGAATCGCCGCCGAGCGAGAAGAAGTTGTCATGCAGGCCCACCTGCGCGATGCCGAGCACGTCTGCCCAGACGGCCGCCAGCATCCGCTCCGCCGCTGACACCGGCGCGGTGTAGGCGGTCTCGGCCTGCCACTGCGGTTCCGGCAGCGCGCGCCGGTCCAGTTTGCCGTTGGGCGTGACCGGGAGGCTGTCGAGCTGCAGGATCGCGGCCGGCACCATGTAATCGGGCAAGGCCGCCGCGAGCGCCGCGCGCAGGGCCTCGCACGATACCGCGCGCTGCTGCGCCACGACGTAGCCGACCAGCCGCGTGCCGGCGGACGTCTGGTGCGGCAGCACCACCACTTGCCGAACGCCGGGCTGCGCCAACAGGTGCGCCTCGATCTCGCCCAGTTCGATGCGGAAGCCGCGGATCTTCACCTGGTGGTCCTGCCGGCCGAGGTATTCGATGCAGCCTTCGGGCTGCCAGCGCACCAGGTCGCCGGTGCGGTAGAGCCGTCCGCCGGGCGCGCCGAAAGGATCGGGAATGAAGCGGTCGGCCGTCATGCCCGCCCGGCCCAGGTAGCCGCGTGCCAGCCCTTCGCCGCCGAGATAGAGTTCGCCCGGCACACCTACCGGCACCGGTTCGAGCCGGCTGTCCAGCACGTACGCGCTGCGCGCGCCGACCGGCCGGCCGATCGGCGCATAGGCGCCGGTGACCTGGGCTTCCGCGTCGGCGGCCCTTGCCTTCCACACCAGCGGTGTCACCACCGTTTCGGTCGGGCCATAGCCGTTGATGATGTGCTGCGGCCGCAGCGCCTGCGTCAGGCGGGCCACGCCCGCGCGGGGCATGGCTTCGCCACCGAAGGAATAAAGCCACAACGGCGGCGGATCGCCCTGCGATTCGGCCCAGGCGGCGAGCTGGTGCAGGTAGCGCGGCGGAAAGCCCGCGTGCGTGACCGCATGGCGTCGCAGCGCCGCGTAGGTCTGCTCCACGCTCCACAGCGTGTCGTCGCGCAGCACGATGCTGGCGCCGCTGGCCAGCGGCACCATCCAGCGCTCGTGCGCGCCGTCGAAGCTGAACGACAGGAAATGCAGCTCGCGGCTGGCGGCCGTGATGTCGTAGCACTCGGCGGTGGTGACCACGTGCATTGCCAGCGGGCCGTGCGCCACCGCGACGCCCTTGGGCTTGCCGGTCGAGCCGGAGGTGTAGATGACGTAGGCAAGCTGCGCCGGGTGTACGGCAATTTCGGGATCGTGTTCGAGGAAGGATGCGTCGGCGTCGTCATCGACCAGCAGCACTGTCATGCCTTCGGCTACCGGGAAGGCATCGCGCAGCGCGCGCTCGGTGAGCAACAACTGCGGCGCGGCGTCCTCCTGCATGTCCAGCAGGCGCCGCGCCGGATAGGTGGGATCGAAGGGCACGAAGCAGCCGCCAGCCTTCAGCACCGCCAGCAGCGCCACGATCATGCGCGGCGAACGGCCCAGCGCCACGCCGACGCGGCTCTCGGCGCCAATGCCCTGCGCGATCAGCCGGTGCGCGAGCCGGTTGGCCTGGCGATCCAACTCGCCGTAGCTGAGCGTGGCATCGCCGAACAGCACGGCCGGGGCCTCGGGCGCGCGGCGGGCGTGGGCCGCCACCTGTGCGTGCACCGGCACGAACAGTGGTGCTACGCAGCCAGGTTCGCTCCAGCGCGCCAGCGCGTCGCGCTCGGCGTCGCCCAGTAACACAGCCGCGGCGGGTGTCGTGGCGGGATCGGCGGCGAACGCCTGCAGCAGGCGCGCATAGTGCCCCGCCATGCGCGCCACGGTGGCGGCATCGAACAGATCGGCGGCATAGGCGATCCGGCCGCAAAGGCTCCCATCGGGCAGCTCGGTGGTGGCCAGGCTGAGTTCGAAACGCGCGGTCGTCACCGGCAATTCCAGCGGCGTGACGCGCAGCCCCTTCAGTTGCGGCACCGCCGCCGCGCCGGCGGTGCGATGGTCGAAGGTGACGTTGAACAGCGCCGGCTGCGCCAGGCTGCGGCCGGGCTGAAGCGCCTCCACCAGCAGGTCGAACGGCAGCGCCTGGTGCTCCTGGTCCGCCGCCGCCTGCCGTGCCAGCCGGGACAGCAGCTCGGCAAACGGCTCGTCTGGCGCCACCTCGGCGCGCATCACCTGCATGTTGACGAAGCAGCCGACCAGCGCCTCGGTTTCGCTGCGTTGCCGGTTGGCCACCGGCACGCCGATGCAGACGTCGGCCTGTCCGGTGTAGCGGTTCAACAAGACCGCATAGGCGGCCAGCAGCGCCATGTTGAGCGTGGCCTGATGCGCGCCGGCGAGCGTGCGCAGCGCCGCGGCCACGTCGGCCGGAATGACGAAGGTGTGCTCGGCGCCCGCGCCGGTACGCGCCGCGCGGCGTGGCCGGTCGGCCGGCAGATCGAGTGCGGCGCCGGGCGCATCGCCCAGGCGGTCGCGCCAGTAGCGGAGCTGGCGCTCGGCTTCGCCGGCTTCCATCCAGTTGCGCTGCCAAGCGGCGTAGTCAGCGTACTGCACCGGCAGCTGTGGCAGTTCGGGCTGCATGTCGGCAGCTTCGGCGGCGTAGCAGGCGGCCAGTTCCGCGACCAGGCGCACGATCGAGGCGCCGTCGGCGACGATGTGGTGCAGCACTACTACCAGCACATGGGACTGGACGCTCTCGCGGATCAGCGCGACGCGCCACAGCGGTCCTGCGGCGAGATCGAACGGCGCGTGGACAATGCCGTCGATGGTGGTGTCCAGGCCGGTGGTATCGGCTTCCATCTCGACGAATGGCGGCGGCAGGCTGTCGTGCACCTGCTGGCGCGCCACGCCGGCAGCGTCGGTTGGATAGGTGGTGCGCAGCACCTCATGGCGCGCACCGATGCGATCGAACGCACGGCGCAGTGCTGCGACGTCGAGCGCCCCTTCGAGCCGGTATGCGCCCGGCATGTGATAGGCGGTGCCGGCCGGATCGAGCTGCTGCAGGAACCACAGGCGGTGCTGCGCGTACGACAGCGGCAGCGCTTCGCTGCGCGGCGCCGGCACGATCGGCAGCGTGGAGAAGGCCACGCCTTTGTCGTGCAGCGCGGCCAGGAACGCCGCGCGCTGCGCTGGCGCCAGCCGGGCAAAGCGCGCGGCGACCTGCGCGTGCGCGGTATTCAATGCATCTGACATGGGAGCGGTATCACGGTCAATGGATATCGGGGAGCGCTCAGGCGGCCACGGCAGCCTGGGGCGCCGCACTCAGCGCGGTGAGCGCGCGCGCGTCGAGTTCGCCCGCCGTCTCGCTGTGTTCACGCACGGCCGCGGCCAGCGCGTGGGCGGTCGGGTGGTCGAACACCACGCCCGGTGCGATCTCCACCTGCAGGCGCCGGCGCAGCCGCGCCACCAGCTTGATCACCAGCAGCGAATGGCCGCCGAGCGCGAAGAAGTCGGCGTGCGGGTCGACCCGCTCCTGCTCCAGCAGTTCGGCCATCAGCGCGCAGACCAGGGTCTCCACGGCATCCGCGGATGCCGTGGCAGCTTGCGGCGCCGCTGCGGCAATGTCGTCCGGCGATGCGGCCAGCGTGCGCAGCGCCGTGCGGTCGGTCTTGCCGTTCGGCAGCCGCGGCAGCGCAGGCAGCGCGATCAAGCGCGACGGGACCATGGCGTCGGGCAGCATGGCGGCAAGCGCGCGCCGCAGCGCATCCGTGTCGGCGGAGCCGGCCGATGCCGGCACGATGAACGCGCACAGCACGGCTGCGCCGCCGGGGCCGGGCGCGGCACAGACCGCAGCCTGCGCCACCGCCGCTTGGGCCAGCAGCGCTGCCTCGACTTCCGCCGGCTCGACGCGGATGCCGCGGATCTTGACCTGCTGGTCGGCGCGGCCCAGCAGTTGCAGGCCGGCGGGGGTGGCGCGCGCCAGGTCTCCGGTGCAGTAGAGGCGCTGCCCTGCCGCGAACGGGTCGCCGACAAACGCGGCGGCGTCCAGGTCCGGGCGGCCGAGGTAGCCATGCGCCAGTTGCGGACCGCCGACGTAGAGCTGCCCGGCCACGCCGGCCGGGACCGGGCGCAAGGCATCGTCCAGCAGCCGCACGCGCGTCGCGCCCAGGGCCCGGCTGAGCGGCGCCGTGCCGGCGGGCCATCCCGGATCCTCCGCGCCGACGGCGTGGACCATGACGCCGATGGTGGTTTCGGTCGGGCCATAGTGGTTGAAGATCCGGCAGTCCGGTGCGTGGCGGCGCAGCCCCTGCACCAGGCTGGCGGGCAAGGGCTCGCCGCCCAGGATCACGGTGGCAGGCACGGCCGGTGCATCCGTTTCCAGCAGCGCCGCCAGGTGCGACGGCACGATCTTGATGGCGTCGACCTCGCGTCCACGCAGGTAACGGGAGAAGGCGGCGGGATGCGCCATGTCGTCATCGCTGGCCACCGCCAGGCACGCCCCCTGCCACAGTGCTGCGAACAGCGTGGTGTTGCCGAGGTCGGCCGCGACCGACGACGTCAGGCCGAGCCGCCGGCACGACGCCAGCGACAGCGCCTCGCACACCGCCGCGGTGTAATGGCTGATCTGCCGGTGGCCGACCACCACGCCCTTGGGCTCGCCGGTGGAGCCGGAGGTGAAGAGCACGTAGGCGGCGTCTTCCTGTGCGCTGGCAAATTCGCCATCAACCTGTGCGGCCTCGGCCAGCAGCGCATCGGCACAGATCACCGTGGCGTCATCGTGGGCAGCCTGCTGCGCGATGGTCAGCACCGGCGCCGACTGCGCCAGCACGCTGCGGCGGCGTGCCTGCGGCCACGCCGGGTCGAGCGGCACATAGGCGCCGCCCGCGGCCCATACCGTCAGCAGGCTCGCCACCAGCGCGCCGCTGCGCGGCAGCGCCAGCGCCACGCGCGTGCCGGGGCCCACGCCGAGCGCGCGCAGCCGTTGCGCAGCGCCTTGCACGGTGCGCTGCAGGCCGGCGTAGTCGAGCACCAGGTCCGCGGCCTCGAGCGCGGGCGCATCCGGCGTCTGCCGGGCATGCTGCGCGATGCGTGCGAGCAGGGTCTGCCCCGCATCCACGGGCGTTTCGCCCGTCCAGCACTGCGGCACGCGCAAGGTATCGTCCGCAGGCCACGACAGCGATTCCAGCGGCGTGTCGAGCGCCACAGGCAATGTGCCGATCAGTGCCGCCAGATGCGCCAGCACCCACTGCGCGACGCGCGGATGCAGGACGCCTGCGCGCGCATGCAGCGCGAGCGCCGCCATGCCCTGCCCGTCATCGAGTGCCTCACACACCAGGTCGAAGCCGGGCCATGCCGGGCTGGCCATCGCCACGCCGGCGGGCGGCAGCGGCGCTACCGCAAACCCGATACGGGGCGCGGCATCCCCGGGCTGCCAGGCTTCCTGCCACGCGGCGTGGCTGTCGAGCGCGGGCAGCCAGGCGCGCCAGTGCTCGGCCACGCTGCGCTGCGCGTCCCAAGCCACGCTGACCGGCAGCGCCTTGACGAACACGCCGGCGGCGTCGGCCATCACGTCGTAGTCGCGGCGGCAATCATGCAGCCAGGCACCGCTGAACACCGGCTGCGCGCACAGGCGCGCCAGCACGGTCCACCAGGCCGCCTGCACCACGCGCTCAGGCGTGGTGCCGAACTGTCGTGCCGATGCGGCCAGCGCCTGCCGGTGCGCGCCATGCAGCGTGTGGCGCCAGGTGTCGCTACCTTGCGCGGCGGCGCTTCCTGCCAGCGCATCGGAGATGCGCAGCGGGGCCGGCAGGCCGGCGGCCTGCGCCTGCCAGTACGCACGGCCGGCGCTGCCGGTGCCGTCTTCGCCCAGGCGCGCGTCTTGCTGCCAGTCGGCGTATTGCGCGTATTGCAGCGGCAATTCCTCATCGCCATCGATCCGTGCCCGCGCATCCAATGCATCGCGCATGTTTTCGGCAAGCTTCAGCACGGTGCCGCGGTCTGCCGCCAGCGGACTAACCAGCAGCCACAGGGTGGCGCCGCCCGCGGGCAGAGGGCTGATGCAGGCGCGCAGTACGTCGCCGGTGGCCGGGTCGAGCGCAGGCAGCGACGGCGCATCGCCGGGCGCGGCGATGGCCGTGGCGGCACCGTTGGTGCCCGCCTGTGGCACGCAGGCCACCAGCTCGTTGCCATCGTCGATATATGCGGTACGCAGCGATTCGTGCCGCACACGCAGCGCCGCCAGCGCGGCATCCACTGCGGCAGGGTCGGGCTGCCCGTGCAGAGCGATCCGCGCCACATGCGCGCGCGGCGCCGGCGTGTCGCGCCATTGCTGCCATGTGGCCTGTTGTTCGGGTGTCGGGGTCCAGGCGGACTGCAGTTCAGGCATCGGCGTTCTCCTGCGGCACCGCGGCGGCATTGCCGTCGAGCCGGGTGCGGTCAAACATATCGCCCATCGCGACGACGATCTTGCGCGGGCCTTCATAGGGGTCGCGGGCGTGCGCGGCCAGCATGTTGTCGAGCATCACCACGTCGCCGCGTTGCCAGTCGAAGCGCACGGCGCAGGCCTCGTACAGTTCGCCTATCAGCTTCATCGCCTCGTCGGGGATCGGTGTGCCGTCGCCGAACATCACATGGCGCGGCATGCGTTCCAGCCCCACCATCTCGAGCAGGTCTTCACGCACGTCTTCCTCCAGGCACGACACGTGGTGCAGCTGCACCTGGTTGAAGAAGCTGCGCTCGCCGGTGACCGGGTGGCTGACGATGGCCGGGCACACGGTGCGGGTCTGCAGGATGTCGCCGTCCAGCCAGCGGCAGTCGATGCCGGCGGCGCGGCAGCGCGCTTCCACTTCAGCGCGGTCCTCGGTCTTGTAGAAGTCGCGCCAGTCCACGTCCAGCCGCGGCGTGAAGGTGCGCACGTACATAAGTTGCCGGCTGGCGAACTCGGCGGCCAGCGCGGGCGGCAGGCGGCGCAACAGTTCGCGGCAGTCGACGATGGGGGTGGCGCCACCGATGGCGGAGGGCAGTTCGCAATAGAACCACTGCTTGCGCGGCCAGCGCTCCAGGTGCGCGCTTTCGTTGTGGTACAGGATCATCTGGCGCTCGGGGTACGGCGTGGAGCGGTAGGTGTTGCGGCCGCCCTCCTTCTTGGGCAGGTCGCCATAGCTGCCGTACAGGCCCGGATGCATCGCTTCGGCAAAGGCCTCGAAGGCCTGCGGCGTGGGCAGGTCGAAGCCGCGGAAGACGATGCCCGCGTGTTTATGCAGGGTGTCGATGATCAGCCCGCGCGCCCGGGCGGCCCAGGCGACGGGATCGAGGCCGGGCGCCGCCGGCTCGATCACGATGGGAAAGACGTCACCGGCCCGCAGCGGGTGCAGCCGCACCTGGCTGGCCGGGTCGGCGGCGGACGGAACCGGAGTGGCGGGAGCGAGGGTGGCCGGGCGCGGCCGCGCCAGCGATTTGAGCTGGTCGAGCTTGGCCGCCATGCGTTGGCTGGTTTCCATGTTTCGGGACTCCTCGGGTTTCGGTTGGGTCGGGCGCGCGGCGCCCGGGACAAGTTCGGTGACGTGGCCGACGGGCTGGTCCGGCGCGCGCAGCAGCGCGTCCAGCGTGGCCAGCCAGTCGCTGGCAAAGCGCGCCACCGTGGTCCGCTCGAACAACGCTGTGGCGAACACCCAGTCGCCGCGCAGCGCCGCGGCTTCCTGCCCGCCCTCGGGCTCGAGGAACAGCGCCATGTCGAACTTGGAATTGCGCTCCACCGGCGGCAGCATCTCGGCCTGCACGCCGGGCATGGCGAACTGCCCGGCCGGCGTGTTCTGCAGCACGAACAGCGCCTGCACCAGCGGGTTGCGGCTGCGGTCGCGCGGCATGCCCGCGGCCTCCACGATGCGGTCGAACGGCAGGCCGTCATGCTCGAACGCGGCCAGCACGCCGCGCCGGCAGGCGGCGAGGGTGTCGCGGAAGCTGGCGCCGGCGACGCGCCGGGAGCGCAGCGGCAGCACGTTGACGAAGAAGCCGATCAGCGGCTCCAGCGCCGCGTCGTGGCGGCCGGCGACGTCGGTGCCGAGCACCAGGTCGTCCATGCCGGTGGCGCGGTGCAGCCAGCACTGGAAGCTGGCCAGCAGCACGACAAACGGCGTGACCTGCTCGGCGCGGGCCAGCGCATGCACCTGCGCCATGCGCGCGGCGTCGACGTGCAGCGCCACGGCATCGCCTTCCATGCGCGCCACCGGCGGGCGCGCGCGGTCGGCCGGCAAGGCCAGTGCCGCCGGCGCGCCGGCGAGCGCGCCGCGCCAGTAGGCGGCCAACTGGTCGAGCGCGGCGCCGCGCAGCCAGTCGCGTTGCCAGGCGGCATAGTCGGCGTATTGCAAGGCCAGCGGCGGCAGCGGTGCGACCTGGTCCGGCGCCAGTGCGCGGCGGTAGCCGTGGGTGATCTCGTCGACCAGCAGCCCGACCGACCAGCCGTCGGACACCAGGTGGTGCATCGCGACCAGCAGCACGTGTTCCTGCGGGGCGCAGCGCAGCAGCGTGGCGCGCCACAGCGGCGCCTCGCCGAGCGCAAAGGGTCGTGACGCGTGCTCACGCATGGCTTCGCGCAGCGCCGCGTCGCGGGCCTCGGGCGCCAGCGCCTGGAGGTCGGCCATTGGCAGGCCGATGCCGGCGGCGACATCGATGCGGGCGAACGGCTCGCCGTCGTCGTCGGGATAGGCGGTGCGCAGGACCTCGTGGCGAGCGGCCACGGCGGCCAGGGCCTGGCGCAGCGCGGCGACATCCAGCGGCCCGCGCAGGCGCAGCGCGCCGGCCATGTTGTAGGCGGCACCGGCATTGCCCTGCAGGCGCTCGACCAGCCACAGCCGTTGCTGCGCCAGTGATACCGGCATGCGCGCAACGCGAGGCACGGGCACCAGCGCGGGGATCGCCGCCGCGGGCGCCGCCGTGGCCAGGCGCGCGGCAAAGTCGCGCAGCACCGGGGCTTCGAACACATCGCGCAGCGCGGCCTGTGCGTGGCCGGCGGCGCGCAAGCGCGCCACCACGCGGGTGGCGATCAGCGAATGGCCGCCGAGACGGAAGAAATGGCTGTCGCGGCCAACCCGCACACCGGGCAGCAGTGCCTCCCAGATTTCCGCCACGGCTTGCTCGACCGGGTTGGCCGGGGGATCGCCCTCCTCGCCGGCGGCTGCCACCTGCGGCGCGGGCAGCGCCTTGCGGTCGATCTTGCCGTTGGCGTTGAGCGGCCAGACCGGCATGCGCACCCACGCGGCCGGCACCATGTAGGCCGGCAACCGCGCCGCGACGCTGGCGGCAAGCTCGGCTTCCAATACGGCTTCCGCGCCGGCTTCTGGCTGCCAGTAGGCCGTCAGCCATTCGCTGCCGGCGGCCTGGTACACCGTCACCAGCGCCTGACGCACGGCGGGATGCGCGGCCAGCACGGCCTCGATCTCGCCCAGCTCGATGCGGTAGCCGCGCAGCTTGACCTGGAAGTCCTTGCGACCCACGTACTCCAGCACGCCGTCGGCCTGCCAGCGGCCGAGGTCGCCGGTCAGGTAGCGGCGGCTGCCCGGGGCGCCGGTCGGATCGGGCACGAAGGCGGCGGCGGTGCGGCGCGGGTCGGCCAGGTAGCCCCGGCCCACGCCGGCGCCGGCCACCGCGATCTCGCCGATCACGCCGGGTGCGGCCAGGTTGCCGTCGGCATCGAGCACCTGCAGCACCGCATTGGCGGTGGGACGGCCGATCGGCACGGTGTCGCTGCCCTGCTCCAGCCTATCGGCAGACAAGGGGTGGAAGGCCACGTCGTCCGAGCATTCCGCGGGACCGTAGGCGTTCATCAGCGGCACCGCCGGGTAGCGCCCGAACCAGGCGCGCGCGGTGGCGGGCGGCAGCGCCTCGCCAGTGGGCAGCACCCAGCGCAGCGCCGGCAGCGGCGCGTCGCGGCCCTCGGCGGCCTGGCAGTCGAGCATGGCCTGCAGCAGCGACGGCACCGGTTCGAACAGCGTCACGCCGCGCTGCGCCAGCAGCGCCGTCAGCGCCGAAGGATCGCGCACCACCTCGTCGGCGACGATCTCCATGCGCGCGCCGAACAGCGGCGCGGCGAGCGCCTGCCATACCGAGATGTCGAAGCACGGCGGCGCGGTCTGGGCGATCACATCGCCCTCGCCCAGCCCCAATGGCACCACCTTGGCCAGCATGTTGTTGAGCATGCCGGCGCGCGTGACCATCGCGCCCTTGGGCACGCCGGTCGAGCCGGAGGTGAACAGCACGTAGGCGAGCTGGGCGGGGTGCGAGGATGCCGGCAGTGCCGTCGATCCCGCAGCGGTGGCCTCGACGGCGGCCAGCGTCCGGGCGTCTGCGATCCCCGCCTCGGCAATCGCAGCAACGCCTGCAGCATCCGTCAGCACCTGCGCGGGGCGCGTCTGCGCCAGCACCTGCAGCCAGCGCGCCGGGGGATGGCTGACGTCGAGCGGCACCCAGGCCGCGCCGGCGCGCAGTATTCCGGCCAGCGCGACCAGCCAGTCGAGCCCGCGCGGCAGCAGCACTGCGACGACGTCATCCTGCGTCACGCCCGCGGAACGCAGGCCCCCGGCAAGCCGGCCGGCACGTTGCCACCAGTCGCCGTAGGTCAGTGCGGCGTCGCCGCAGCGCGCCAGCACGCGCTCCGGATGCGCGGCGACGCGGCGCGCCACGCGCTGTACGTAGTCGTCGTGCAGGGCTGCCTGCGAGACGCTGGTGTCATCGCTGGCGCCCCAAGCCTGCAGCCGCGTGCGCGTGGCCGGGTCAAGCAGATCGACGGCACCGACATGCGCCGCGCCCTCGGCCAGCGATGCCAGCGCGGCCGCGTACGCGTCCATCCATTGCGCGAGGCGTTTCGCCTCAACGCGGCCGGCATCGCAGGTGAAGCGGACGGTGAAGCGACGATCGGGCATCACTTCCAGCGTCAGGCCGTAGTGGGTCTGCTCGATGTTGTCGTGCTGGCGCAGGCGCAGGCCCGCCACCTCGCGCGCCCGGTCGTTCAGGTCGGGCAGGTTCTGGAACACCATCAGCGTGTCGAACAGCGCGCCACCGGTACCGGCCTGCGCCTGGATCTCGGCCAGCGCGGCATGTTCGAACTCGCGCATGGCGACGCCGGCTTGCTGGGTAGCCTGCAGATAGTCCGTCACCGTCAGCGGGCCGCGCGGACGCAGACGCAGCGGCAGTGTGTTGATAAACACGCCCAGCATGCGCTCGGCGCCGTCGAGGCCCGTTGGCCGGCCGGCCGAGGTCACGCCGAAGACGATATCGTCGCTGCCGCAATGGCGCGCCAGCACGATACCCCACGCCGCCTGCATCACGGTATTGAGCGTGACGCGATGCGCGGCCGCCAGCGCGCGCAGGCTGGCGTCGAGTCCGGCCGGCAGCACCAGGTCGCGGCACAGCGGCACCGCATTGGTGTGCGCGGCCGCCGGCGCGATGCCCGGCAGCACGGTGGGACCGGGCAGGCCGGCGAAGGCCTCGCGCCAGAAAGCCTGCCGCGCCGTCGCGGGCTGCGCGGCAAGCCAGGCGATATAGTCGCGGTACGGCCGGCGCGGCGCCGGGGCGTGGGCCGGATCGGCGTAGCGGGCCAGCGCGTCGTCGAGCAGTTGCACCGAGCCCCAGCCGTCGACGATCAGGTGGTGCCGGCTCCAGACCAGCCACCATCCCTGCTCGCCGGTGCGCAGCAGTGCCAGCCGCATCAGCGGCAGCGCAGCCGGGTCGAAACCACGCGCGCGGTCGGCGCGGCACCAGGCCGCCAGACGCTCGGCCAGCGCTGGACTGTCCTCGCCGCGCCAGTCCTCTACGGCCACGGGCAACGTGGTGCGGGCATGCACGCATTGCAGCGCGCGGTCGCCGCAACCGCCTTCGCCTGGCGCGACAAAGGTGGTGCGCAGGATCGGATGGGCGTCGAGCAGCCCCTGCCACGCGGCAGCCATGCGCGTCGGGTCGAGCGGCCCGTCGATTTCCAGCACCAGTTGGTTGACATAGGCGCCGTTGCCGCCGTCGCGCAGGTGGTGGAACAGCAGCCCTTCCTGCAGCGGCGACAGCGGATAGGCATCCTCGATGCCGCCCTGCGCGATGCGCAGGCGCTCCAGTGCTGGCGCGTCGCAACCGCTCAGCGCAAATGGCTGTGCCACGGCCGGCGTCGCAGCGGGAGCGGCGGCAGGTTGCGCGCGCGCGGCGAGATGCGCCGACAGGCGCGCCAGCGTCGGGTGCGCGAACAGGTCCCTGGGCGCCAGCATCAGTTGTTGCGCGCGGGCCTTGGCCACGATCTGCAGCGCCAGGATGGAATCGCCGCCGAGCGCGAAGAAGTCGGCGTCGCGGTCGACCTCGTCGCGCCGCAGGATCTCGCGCCAGAGCGTGCGCAGCGTCTGCTCGATGGCAGCGCTTGCGTCAGCCGGTGCGGCGCATGCGCGCAGCGCGGCGGCCAATGCCGAGGGCGTGGGATGGGAGAACAGCAGCTTGGGGGTCAACGCCAGACCGGCCTGGCGCGCTTGCGCGACCAGCTGCAGCCCGAGGATCGAGTCGCCGCCGAGGGCGAAGAAGTTGTCGTCGGCGCTGACGGCATCGCGCCCGAGCACGTTGGCCCACAGGCGCGCCAACGTCGCCTCGGTTTCGTCCTGCGGTGCAGCGCGGACGGGCGCGACGCCTTCATCGGGCACCGGCGGCAATGCCTTGCGATCGACCTTCCCGTTGCGCAGTCGCGCGAAGGCGTCGCACTGCACGAAGGCCGCCGGCAGCATCGGCGCCGGCAGTGCGGCAGCCATGGCGGTGCGCAGTGCGGCCAGGTCGAATCCGTCGGCGGGCACGAGATAGGCGACCAGCCGCAGCCCTTCGCCTGCGGGCGAGGGCTGCGCCAGTACCACCGCATCACGCACGTGCGGCGCCTGGCGCAGCCAGGCTTCGACTTCGCCGGGTTCGACGCGGAAGCCACGGATCTTGACCTGGGCATCGGCACGGCCGAGGAAGACGATGGCGCCGTCATCAGTCATGCGCACGCGGTCGCCGGTGCGGTACAGGCGGCCGCCGGGCTGGAACGGATCCGGCACGAAGCGTTCGGCGCTCAGCGCCGGGCGGCGCAGGTAGCCGCTCGCGACGCCGGCCCCGCCGACGTAGAGCTCGCCTGCCGCGCCGCGCGGCACGGGATTCAGGTGCCGATCCAGCACGTGGGCGCTGACGCCGGGCAGCGGGCGGCCGACCGGAATCGCACCCTGCGCTCCGCCCGATGGCACCGCGTGCGTCAGGCAGCCAACCGTGGTTTCGGTGGGCCCGTAGTGGTTGACCACGCGGCAGGCCGGATGCAGCGCCTGCACGCGCGCCACCAGCGCCGCATCCAGCGCCTCGCCACCGAACACCAGGCATTGCCGCGGCACCAGCCGCGCCGGATCGGCGACGGCCAGCAGTGCGCGCAGGTGCGAGGGCACGATCTTCAGGCAATCGACCGGCCGCGCCGCCAGCGCGCTGGCGAGGGCCTCGGGGTCTTCGCCCAGCGCATCGTCCAGCACGCGCAGCGTGTGGCCGCCCAGCAGCGCGCCGAACCAGGCGGTGTGGCCCAGGTCCGCGGTCACGGAGGACAGCGACGCCATCGACGATCCCGCCGGCAGGGCCAGCGCGTGCAGCACGCCAGCGGCGTAGTGCGCAAGGTTGCCTTGCGTCACCACCACGGCCTTGGGCGTGCCGGTCGAGCCGGAGGTGTAGATCAGGTAGGCCGGCTGGGCGGGCACGGCAGCGGGCCATGTAGCCGGGCGGGTTGCGGCATCGGCTTGCAGGGAGGCGGCATGCCAGCCGGCAGCGGGCAGCGCGTCCGCCAGCCACTGCGGCCGGCCACCCTCGCCCACTACCGCTTTCAGGTCCGCATCTGCCGCCAGTTGTGCCAGCCGCGCGGCGGGCAGGGCTGCGTCGAGGCACAGGAACGCGGCGCCCGCTTTCCACGAGGCGAGCATGGCCACGGCCATGCCGGCGCCGCGCGGCAGCAGCAGGCCGACCACGTCGCCGGCGCGCGCGCCGCCGTGCTGCAATCGCGCAGCGAGCGCGGAGGCGACAGCGTCGAGCGCACCGTAGGACAACTGCGCATCGGCAGCGTCTACCGCGAGGCGCTCCGGATGCTCGCGCACGCCGGCCTCGAAGGCCACCAGCGCGGTGGCGTGGGCCTGCGTTGCGGCGCCGCTGGCCTGCCCATGCGAAAGCATCGCCACATCGAACAAGGACAGATCGCCGACACGCACTTCCGCATCGTCAAGCACCGCATCCACCGCAACCCCCAGCGCCGCAATCAGCCGCAGCACTGCCTCCGGGGCAAAGCGGTCAGCGTCGTAGCGCCACTGGCCGCGCAGGCGTTCGCCTTCGTCCTGCCAGCGCAGGTTCATGTCGTTGGCCGCGCCGCGCTGCGTGGCCAGGTATTCGCGCACCAGGTAGCGGCCCAGCACCTTGCGCGGGCCCACCGGCACGAAGGTCGTCATATGCCGGAACAAGGGTCCCGAGGTGCGATCCGCGCCGCCCATGCGCACCAGCGGATATTGCTGGTGGCGCAAGGCGCCACGCATCTGGCGGGCGCAGTCGCGCACCACCGCGGCAAAGGCCGGGTTGGCGGAGAATTCCGCGCGCAACGGCACGGCGTTGAGCGTATAGCCGATCAGGTCGGCATGCTGCGCGCCGGAGCGTCCGGCCGTAGGCGTGCCGATGAGGAAGCCGTCCTCGCCGCTGGCCCGGTGCAGCACGGTCTTGAACAGCGCCAGCATCACCACGAAGACGCTGACCTCGAGCCGCGCGGCCAGGTCGCGCAGCCCCTGCGTCTGTTGCGCCGTCAGGTGGAATTCAATCTCGGCGCCGCGCAGGCGGGGCTCGACGGCGCGCTCGCCGGCCAGGGCCGGCGCCGCGGGCGCGTCCTCGAGTACGCTGTCCCAGTAGGCGCGCAGCGATGCACCACGCGGCCCCGCCAGCAACTGGCGCTGGCGCACCAGCCAGTCGCGGTAGCGGCCCACCTGCGACGCCATCGGCGGACTGGCCGGGTCCTTGGCACGCAGCGCTTCGTAGGTCGCAAGGATCTGGTCGCAAACCGTCTCGAAGCCGAGGTAGTCGCCGGCGATATGGTGCATGCCGGCACACATCCACATGCGATCGGTGCCGTCGGCCTGGCGCGAGACCAGGAAGCGGAAGCGGCAGACCTGGCCCGCGTCGGGGTCGAACGGCTCGTCCGCTTCGCGCTCGAACCAGGCCATCAGATCGGCCTCGGCAAGGCCGTCGACGCGCGTCAGCGAAACCTCGGCTTCAAAGCCGGCCGGCCGCGCCATCACGATCTCGCCGTCCTCGTCCAGGTAGGCGCTGTGCAGCGCCTCGTGGCAATCCACTACATGGCGCGCGGCCTGCTCCAGCAGGTCGAAGCGCAGCCCCGGCGCCAGCTCGATCGTGAAGACCATGTTGTACGCGGCGCTGTGCGGATGGCGGCGATGGAAGGCCAGCAGCGCCAGCTGGCCGGGGCCGGCGGGATAGCGGTCGAAATAGCCGGGATGCGCGGCCAGCCAGGCATCGGCCTCGGCGGCGCGCGTGGCGAGCAGCGCGGCCGCGGCGTCCAGCGCCTCAGCGCTGGCGGCGCAGCCATCGGCCACGCGCCAGCGCCCGTCCAGCAGGCGCAGGCGCACGCCATCGGCGCGCAAGGTTCGCATCAGGGCGCCGGTTTCTGCCGGCAGGGAAGCTACGGAAGACGACATGGCGAAAACGTTGGAGATGGCAAGGCCCTGGCCCGCAGGGCGGCCAGTGGGCATCGGGACGGCGGCGGGATCAGCCCAGGCCGGGCGGCGCGGGCTCGGCCATGGCGACGATCACGCGGCGCGGGCCGCTGAAGGTGCCGCGCCCGTGGGCGGCCAGCATGTTGTCGAGCATCAGCACATCGCCCTGCTGCCAGGGAAAGCGCACGGTGCAGTCGTCGAGCGTGGCGCGGATGGCGGCAAGGGCGTCGTCCTCCAGCGGCGCGCCGTCGCCGTAGACGACATTGCGCGGCAGTTCGTTGACGCTGCCGACCACGGCGAGCAGGGCCTCGCGCACGTGGGGCGCGAGCCCCGAGACATGGAACAGGTGGGCCTGGTTGAACCACACCATCTCGCCGGTCACCGGATGCCGCGCGACGGCCTGGCATAGCTGGCGCGTGCGCAGTTCGCCGTCGGCCTTCCATTCGAAATCGATCTGCTGGGCGCGGCAGAAGCGCTCCACCTGCGCGCGGTCATCGGTGTTGAAGGCGCGTTGCCAGCTCAGGTCGAGGCCGTTGCCGTAGTTGCGCACGTACATCAGGCGGCGCGCGGCAAAGCGCTCGCGGATGACTGGGTCCAGGCGCTGGTAGACCAGCCGGCTGTCGGCGATGGGCGTCTCGCCGCCCGATTCGCTCGGCTGCACGCAATGGAACCAGATCTTCATCGGCCACTGCAGCGTGTACGACTGCTCGTTATGCAGCGGGATGACCTGGTGCGCCGGGTATTCGGTGGAGGTATAGACGCCCTCCTTCACCTGCGAGCGCGGCGTCGAGCCGAACTCATAGCTCAGCAGCGGATGGCCGAAGGCGCTGGCGAAGGCGCGGAAATCCGAGTCATCGTCAAAACGGAAGCCGCGGAACAGCACGCCGCCGACGCGCGGCAACTGTTCCGCGGCAATCGCGGCCATGGCGCCGAACTGGCGGCGCCAGTCGGTGTCGCCGTCGGGGGTGACCACCAGCGGCAGCGCGCTGTGCTCAAACATCGGCGCGGCGCGCAGCGCGCCCGCCCTCGCTGTCGATGCGGTGGCAGTTGCGGCGGAGCCGGCGCGACAGTCCGCATGGAGGTCGGCGATGGTAGCGGTCGTGTCCAAATCCATATCCCTGTTGCCTCGCTGGGTTCGTTCGCGCTTGCCGCACGGCGCCGGAAGGCGTTGCAGCGGGGCCAGGGGCGGGAGGGGCGCGGCCACGCGAACAATGTCTGCACATTGGATGGAAAGCGAGTCTACCGGAAATATTTACGAATGGAAATACAAATCATTATCATTTACGATATAGCCTTCGACGTCTTACTACCTGAAGGAGCACAGCCATGAGCTGGGATCATCCCGACACGCGTTTCCACGTCGTCCGCAACGATGAAGGCCAGTATTCGATCTGGCCCGACTACAAGCCCGTACCGGCAGGATGGACCAGCGTGGGCTTCCAGGGCAGCCGCGACGAGTGCCTGGCCCATATCGAGACGGTCTGGACCGATATGCGTCCGCTGAGCCTGCAGCGCGCGCTGGCCGGCGCATGAGCCCCGCGCAGCCGATGCGCGATCCCTGGTACGCCGTGATGCCGGGCCGCGGCGGCCCGGCTGCCGGCGATCGCGTGCGCCTCTATTGCCTGCCCTACGCCGGCGCCGGCCATACTGCGTACCACGGCTGGCGCGCCGCGCTGCCCGCCGCGATCGAGCTGGCGCCGGTATGCCTGCCCGGACGCGGCACGCGCACGGCCGAAGCGCATGGCGCATCGATCCATGCGCTGGCCAGCGCGCTGGCCGCGTCGATCGCGCGCGCGGCCCGAGCCGAAGCGCCGCGCTTTGCGCTGTTCGGCCACAGCATGGGTGCGCTGCTGGGGTTCGAAACCGCGCGCGTGCTTGAGACCGTGCATGGCCTCTCCCCCGCCGCGCTGGTGGTGTCCGGGCGCGGCGCGCCCGCGCTGCCGTCGGCTCGGCCGCCGTTCAGCAGCCTGCCGGACGGCGCCTTTGCCGACGTCATCGCCGCCATGGGCGGCATGCCGGCCGAGATCCGCGAAACGCCGGAAGCGCTCGCCTTCTTCCTGCCCGTGCTGCGCGCGGATATCGCGCTGTGCGAGGCCTGGCGCTACCGTCCCGGGCCGCGGCTGGGCTGTCCGGTCACCGTGCTCGGCGGCAGGGACGACGTCCACGCCCCGCCCGCGATGCTGGCCGCGTGGCGCGACGAGACCCTGCACGACTGCAGCCACCGGCTGTTCGCGGGCGGGCATTTCTTCCTGCACGAGGCGGCGCAGGACGTGCTGGATGCGGTCACGGATGCCGTGCTCGGTTCCACGTTGAGCGCCACCAGAGACCACGGCCATGCGCTCGCCTGACATGGCCGCGCCCGCGCACGGCCAGATCCACGTCTGGCACGTGGCAGTCGACGCTGCGGCAGACCTGTCGGCGCTGTCGGCAAGCGAACGCGCGCGCGCCGCCACGTTCCGGCAACCCGGCGACCGCGCCCGCTTCACCGCGGCCCGCTCGGCATTGCGGACACTGCTGGGCCTATACCTGGGCGTGTCGCCCGACGCCGTGCCGCTGGTCGCCAACGCGTTCGGCAAACCCACGCTTGGCGGCCATTGCACCACAGCCTTGCAGTTCAACGTCAGCCACAGCGACGCACGCGCCGCAATCGCCTTGTCATGCGCGCCGGTCGGGATCGACATCGAAGCCTGGCGCGCGGACATGTCGTGGGCTGCCTGGCACGACAGCGCGGCCGTGGCCTGCGCCCCCGACGAAATGCGCTGGCTTGGCGCGCTGGCGCAGCGCCGGCCGCGGGACGCCATGCTCGCCTTCCTGCGCCTGTGGACCGCCAAGGAAGCGTGCAGCAAGGCCGTCGGCACCGGGCTGTCGGCTGCGCCGCAGTCGGTGCGCGTGGCGCTGCCGGCGTGCGCTGCCTGCGTGCCGCCGCTGGCGCGCGCCGGGGCCGACCTGCGCGTCTGGCATATCCACGATGCATGTGGCCAGCCCGATCACGACACCCGCTACGTCGCGAGCCTGGCCACGCCACTGGCCGCCGCGCGCGTCGTGCACCGGCAGTATCCGCCGCGCGAGCTGCCCCCACGCGCGGCCAACCCATCTTGCCCGGTCTCGATGCCGGGCCCCGCAGTCAACGTCCCTGTTCAACGCCCCCGTTAGGAACGAAACCATGACGCCTCCCTCGCTCGCCACGCATGCCCACGGCCAACCAGCGCCGTTCTCGGCCGGCGCCTTCGTCCGGCAAGCGCCCATCCGGCTCGACGACAACCCCTACCTGCAGCGCCAGTGCGCGCGCGAGTCCAACGCCCGCTCCTATCCGCGCCGCATCCCGCTGGCGCTGGAACAGGGCTATGGCGTGTATTTGCGCGATACCAGCGGCCAGCTCTTCATCGACTGCCTGGCCGGCGCCGGCACGCTGGCGCTCGGCCACAACCACCCGGCGGTGGTGCGCGCGCTGCGCGACACGCTCGACAGCGGCCTGCCGCTGCATACGCTGGACCTGGCCACGCCGGTCAAGGACCGCTTTGTCGACGACCTGTTCGGCCTGCTGCCGCCCGAGTTCGCCGCGCGCGCCCGCATCCAGTTCTGCGGCCCGACCGGCGCCGACGGCATCGAGGCGGCGCTCAAGCTGGCCAAGACCGCCACCGGCCGCCATACGGTGCTGAGCTTTGCCGGCGGCTACCACGGCATGACGCACGGCACGCTGGCGCTGATGGGCAATCTCGGCCCCAAGGCGCCGCTGGGTGCGCTCGGCGGCAGCGTGCAGTTCCTGCCCTACCCGTATGACTACCGCTGCCCGTTCGGCCTGCGCGGCGACGCCGGCATCGACGCGGGCCTGCGCTATATCGAGCAGATGCTGGCCGACCCGGAGTCCGGCGTGCTGCCGCCGGCGGCGGTGGTGGTGGAAGCGGTACAGGGCGAAGGCGGCGTGATCCCCGCGCCCGCGCGCTGGCTGCGCGAACTGCGCCGCATCACGCGCGAGCACGGCATCGCGCTGGTGCTCGACGAAGTGCAGACCGGACTGGGCCGCACCGGGCGCACGTTCGCGTTCGAGCATGCCGGCATCGTGCCGGACGTGCTGGTGCTGTCCAAGGCGATCGGCGGCGGCTTGCCGATGTCGGTGGTGATCTACGACAACGCACTCGATGCGTGGCAGCCGGGCGCGCACGCCGGCACCTTCCGCGGCAACCAGCTGGCAATGGCGGCGGGTTCCGCCACCATCCGCACCCTGGTCGCGCAGGGCATCGTCGCCCATGCCGAGACCATGGGCCAGCGCCTCGCCACGCGGCTGCGGCAGTTGCATACCGCGTGCCCCGCGATCGGCGAAGTGCGCGGGCGCGGCCTGATGATCGGGGTGGAACTGGTCGACGAACGTGCCGAGCCCGATGCGGTGGGCGCCTACCCGGCCGACGGCAACTTCGCGCGCACGGTGCAACGCGAATGCCTGCAGCGCGGGCTGATCGTCGAACTGGGCGGACGCCACGGCGCCACGGTGCGCTTCCTGCCGCCGCTGGTCATCGGCGAGACCGAGATCGACCTGGTGGCCGAGTTGTTTGGCGACGCAGTCAGCGCGGCGCACAAGCAATGCCGCTGAGCGCTTGCGCGCCGTTCCGCGGTGGCCGGGGCCACCGCGGAACCAGCTTCAGGACGCGTCGCCGCGCAGCATCTCGCGCAGACGGAATTTCTGGATTTTCCCGGCGGGCGTGGCCGGCAGGGCGTCCCGCACCACGAGCTTCTCGGGGATGTACTGCAGCGCCATCTTCTGCGCCTTGAGCCAGTCCACCATCGCCGCCTGGTCGAAAGGCTGGCCGGCGCGCGGTACGACGAAGGCGCAGGCGCGCTCGCCCAGGCGCTCGTCGGGATAGGCGACGATGGCCACCTGCGAGACCGCGGGATGGCGGTACAGCAGGGTCTCGACCTCCAGCACGGGGATGTTCTCGCCGCCTCGGATGATCACGTCCTTGCTGCGCCCCGCGATGCGCAGGTAGCCGCTGGCATCCAGCCGTGCGAGGTCGCCGGTGTCGAACCAGCCGTCGGCATCGGTGCCGTTGAGCTGCGGACGCTTCAGGTAGCCGCCGAAGTTGGAACAGGCGCGCACCAGCAGGCGGCCGGTTTCCCCCGGCGGCACGTCGGCGTCGGTGCCGTCCACGATGCGTATTTCGACGCCTGGCAGCGGGCAGCCGTCGGTGGTCGACGCGAGTTCGTCGCTGTCATCCGGCAGCGTGGTGGTGACCGCGCCGTTCTCCGTCATGCCCCAGGCCGACACGATCTTCGCGCCGAGCGCCTCGCGGGCGCGCTCGACCAGCGCGCCGGGAATCGGCGCACCCGCGCACAGGAAGATGCGCAGGCTGGGGACCGGCGTGCCGGACTCCGCCACCACACGCGCCAGATCGGTCAGGAACGGCGTCGAGCCCATGGTGAAGGTCACGCGCTCGTCGCGAATCAGGGCGGCGGCGCGCGCGGGGTCCCAGATGTCCTGCAGCACCGCATGCGCGCCCAGCACCACCGGCATCAGCAGCCCGTACATAAAGCCCGTCTGGTGCGCCATCGGCGAGGCCATCAGCACCACATCGTCGCCGGTCAGGCGCAGCCGTTCGGCATAGGCGACGATGTTGGAGAACAGCGTGTTGGCCGTGTGCATCACGCCCTTGGGCTCGCCGGTGGTGCCGGAGGTGTAGATCAGCTGGGTGACGTCGTCCGGGCCGGGGCGGCTGTGCAGCAGGATGTTGGCGGCATCGGGCTGTTCTTCCCATGCCGGCCCGCTCAGCAGCGCGTCAAAGCTGTCCGGGCCATCACCGCCGGCAACAACGATGTGGCGCAGCGCCGGCAATGCCTCGTGCAAACCCTGCAGCATCTGCGCATGGCCGAAGCCGCGGAACAGCTGCGGCACCACCGCCACCTTGCATTGCGCATGCGCCAGCATGAACGACAGCTCGCGCTCGCGGAAGATCGGCATCAGCGGGTTGAGCACCGCGCCCAGCCGCGAGCAGGCGAGATACAGCACAGTCAGGTGCCAGCCGTTCGGGAGCTGGCATGACACCACATCCTGCGCGCCGATGCCGAGGCGGCTGAGCCCCACCGCTACCCGGTCCGCCATCCGGGCCAGCTCGCGCCAGGTGAAGCGTGTCACGCTGCCGCTGTCGAGGCTCAGCGCCATCAGCGCTGGGGCGTCGGGCCGGTCGCGCACGCAGGCGGCCAGGTAGTCGTTGACGGTGCGGTCATGCCAATGCCCGGCGGCAATGCTGGCGGCACGGCGCGGCGCGATCAGTACGGCGTCGAAATCCATGGGTGTCTCCTCTTTATCGGATGGCTCGGCGGTCGTGGCGCCGCTTCAGGCCGGTACGGCTTCGCGCCCCGCGCGCGTGCGGGCAATGATGGTCTTCATGATCTGTGCCGTGCCGTCGCCGATCTGGAAGCCCAGCACATCGCGCAGGCGCTGCTCCATCACGCCGCGGTCATAACCGCCGTGGCCGAACGACAGCAGGCACTGGTGCACCACGTCGTACGCCAGCTTGGGCGCCCACCACTTGCACATCGCCGCCTCTGCGGTGTGCGGCAGGCCACGGTCCTTGAGCCACAGCGTCTGCAGGCACAGCAGGCGCGCGCCCTGCACCTGGGTCTCGAAGTCGGCGAGCGGATGCGACACGCCCTGGAAGGCCGACAGCGGCTTGCCGAAGGCCTGGCGCTCGGCCACGTAGGCCCAGGTCTCGTCCAGCGCGGCCTGCGCCACCGCCAGCACCTGCAGGCCGATCAGCGCGCGCGAGAAGTCGAAGCCCTGCATCACCTGCACGAACCCCTCCCCCTCCTTGCCGAGCAGGTGGCTGGCGGGCACGCGCACGTTCTCGAAGAAAATCGAGCCGCGCCCGATGGCGCGCTGGCCGTGGCAGTCGAAGCGGTTGCGCGTGATGCCCGGCAGGTCCATCGGCACCAGCAGCGCAGACACGCCGCGCGCGCCGGACTCGACGGTGCCGCTGCGGGCAAAGACCACCGCGGCATCGGCCTGGTCGGCGGCGGAGATCGAGGTCTTCTCGCCGTTGAGCACGTAGACGTCGCCATCGCGCTCCATGCGCAGGCGCAGGCTGGCCGCGTCGGAGCCGCCGCGCGGCTCGGTCAGCGCGATTGCCAGCAGCGCCTCGCCGCGCGTCAGGCGCTGCAGCCACGGTCCGGCGATTTCCGGCTGCGCATGGTGCGCCAGGATCTGGCCGTTCAACGAAGCCAGCAGGTTGATGTACGACAGGCTCAGGTCGGCGCGCGCCACGGCTTCATGGATCACGCCAGCCGCCAGCGAGCCCATGCCCTGCCCGTCATACTGTTCCGGCAGTTCGGGCGCGATAAAGCCCATCTCGCCCATTTCGCGCATCAGCGCGCGGTCCAGCACGCGGGTGCGGTCGCGCTCCAGGTAGCCGGGCGCCACGCGCGCATCGGCAAAGCGGCGCGCGTGCTCGGCCAGTGCCGTCAGGTCTTCGTCAAGGTAGGGATTCATGGTGGTCTCCGCTGGTTCGGACGGCACGGCTTACTTCGCGTACTTGCGGAACTCGGGCTTGCGCTTTTCCTGGAAAGCGCGCACGCCTTCGCGCGATTCCTCGGTGTCGTAATAGAGCTTGAGCGCGTACATGCCCATGCCGGCGATGCCGCTCTGGTGCGCGGTATCGAGATTGAAGGAGCGCTTGGCGATGGCGATCGCGGTGGGACTCTTCTCCATGATCTCGTCGCACCACTTCTGCACCTCGGCATCGAGCTGCTCGTGCGGCACCACCGCATTGACCAGCCCCATCGCCAGCGCTTCCGCGGCCGGGTAGCGGCGGCACAGGTACCAGATCTCGCGCGCCTTCTTCTCGCCCACCACGCGCGCCAGGAAGGCGGTGCCGTAGCCCGGGTCGACCGAGCCGACCTTGGGCCCGACCTGCCCGAATACGGCCTTGTCCGACGCGATGGTGAAATCGCAGATCGTGCACAGCACGTTGCCGCCGCCCACGGCATAGCCCTGCACGCGCGCGATCACCGGCTTGGGCACGTCGCGGATGGCGTTGTGCAGTTCTTCCATCGGCAGGCCGATGGTGCCGCGGCCGTCGTACTGGCCCTCGTGCGCGGACTGATCGCCGCCGGTGCAGAAGGCCCTTTCGCCGGCACCGGCCAGCACGATGGCGCCGATCTCGCGGTCATAGCCGGCGCGGTTGATCGCGTGGATCATTTCGTCGCAGGTGCGGCCGCGGAAGGCGTTCATCTTTTCCGGGCGGTTGATGATGATCCAGGCGGCGCCGTTGCGCACTTCGTACAGGATGTCTTCGTATTGCATGGTGGTCTCCGTTTTCTGGTGTTTGCTTGCTCAGCCGTTCATGGTCAGGCCGCCCGACACGCTCAGCACCTGGCCGGTGATGAAGCCGGCGTCGTCGCCGGCAAAGAACAGCACCGCGCCGGGCAGGTCGTCGGGCTGGCCGATGCGGCCCAGCGGGATCGAGCGGGTAAAGGCTTCCACCAGCTTCTCGGGGTTGCCCGCGCCCTGCTTGTAGTCTTCGAACAGCGCGGTCTCGGTCGGCCCCGGGCACACCACGTTGACGGTGATGCCGTGGCGCGCATGCTCGCGGGCAATCGTCTTGGAGAACGACACCAGCCCGCCCTTGCACGCGGCGTAGACCGCTTCGCCGGACGAGCCCACGCGCGCGGCATCGGAGGCGATATTGACGATGCGCCCGCGCTTGCGCTCGACCATGCCGGGCAGCACCGCGTGGTGCATGTGCAGCGCGCCGGTCAGGTTGATGGCGATCAGCCGATCCCATTGCGCGGGCTCGGTCTTGATGAACGGCTTGAACACATCCCAGCCGGCGTTGTTGACCAGCACGTCCACCGGGCCCAGGCCCTGCTCCACCGCCGCCACCGCGGCATCCACGCTGGCGCGCTCGGTGATGTCGCAGCGGATCGCCAGCGCCCGCCCGCCAGCCTCGCGGATCTGGCCGGCGACGCGCTCGGCCGCTTCCGGGTTCAGGTCGAGTACGCCCACCGCCGCCCCGGCGCGCGCAAAGCGCAAACACGTTGCACCGCCGATACCACCGCCACCACCGGTCACGATGACCGTCTTGCCTTCAAGTCCTTGCACAGCGTTCTCCTTTCAGGATTCCGGTGCTATCGTGCCGGCCATGACGCCGCCACATCGCACCGCCAATTAGGTAAATATGTTTACCTATAATAGGAGGCAGCCATTGCCTGCGCAAGACGCCAACACTGTGGAAAAGACTATGGTTAACCCGGACATAGAAACAGAACTCCCCGCAAACGCGCGCATGGAACTGGCCAACCGGCTTTTCTTCCGGCTATACCAATGCGCAAATATGTTGCATAAAACGGGATCACGAGCCGTCGAGGCAGAGGGCCTGACGACGCAGCAGTGGGCCGTGCTCGGCGCGTTGTCGCGTCCGGAAGCCGCCGATGGCATGAGCGTGGGCGACCTGGCCCGCTACCTGATGGTGAGCCGGCAGAACCTGTCAGGACTGGTCAGCCGGATGGAACGCGACGGCCACGTCACGCTGGCCCCGGACGGCCGCGACCGCCGCTCACGGCTGATACGGATGAGCGAACCGGGACGGGAGGTCTGGCTGCACCAGGCGCAGCCGAAGATCCGGGCCTATTACGAGCAGGCGCTGACGGGGTTTTCTACCAATGACCTGACGCACACGCTGCATTACCTGCTCAAGTTGCTGGACAACATGCGTGCGCTCGACACGCCCGACAGCGCAGACGGTGGCAGCCCAGGGGACTGAGCCGCACGCAGTATCGCAACTGAAACACACCGGCCGGCTGGAACAGCCGAGCGCGCGCCCGCGATCCGCATCCTGGCCTGCCGCGCCGACTGGCGCGCAATATGCGTTGGCATGAAGTTGCTCAGACATCGCGAGCATCAACGGCGAGGCGCCATGCCATTCGCGCCTCGCCACGCCCCGAAGCCCTGAACCACTGCCCCGGCCGCTTGCCCCATGCACGCCGCCGGGACGGCGACCGATCCAGCCATAACCGGAGGTCCCGCCATGACCCGCTACATCGTGCTAGCCAGCTTCACCGACCAGGGCATCCGCACCGTCAAGGACACCACCAAGCGCGCGGCCGCCGTGCGCGAGATGGGGGCACGCCTGGGCGTGCAGATGAAAGACATCTACTGGACGCTGGGCGAATACGACATCGTGCTCACCGTCGAAGCGCCCGACGACGAGACCATGACCAGCTTCGGGCTGACCATCGGCGCGGCCGGCAACGTGCGCACCCAAACCCTGCGCGCCTTCAATAGCGACGAGATGCAGAGCATCCTCGGCAAGATGGGCTGACCCCTGCCGCGGAAACGCACAACGCCCGCCGGGGCCATGCCGGCGGGCGTTGTTGTTTGCCGGGCGCAGCGCGCCGGCTCAGAACCCTTCCAGCACCAGCTTGCCGATAGTGCGCCCGCCTTCCAGCATGGCGTGCGCGCGCCGCAGGTTCTCCGCATTGATGCGCCCCAGGTTCTCGCCCAGCGTGGTCTGCAGGCGCCCGGCATCGACCAGCCGCGTGACCTCGTTAAGCAGACGATGCTGCGCGACCATGTCGGGCGTGCTGTACATGGCGCGCGTGAACATGAATTCCCAGACGAAGGTGGCGCTCTTGTTCTTGAGCAATTCCACCGGCAACGGCCGCGTATTCGCGACGATCGTGCAGATCTTGCCCTGCGGGGCGACCACTTCGGCCATCGCCGGGAAATGCCCGTCGATATCGTTGAAGCAGAGGATGTAGTCGACCTCGGCAAATCCCAGCGCCTTCAGCTGCGCCGGCAGGTCGCCACGATGGTCAACCGTATGGTCGGCGCCAAGGCGGCGGCACCATTCCTGCGACTCGGGCCGCGACGCGGTGGCGATCACGGTCAGCCCGGCCAGCACCTTGGCCAGCTGGATGCCGATCGAGCCTACGCCGCCCGCGCCGCCGACGATCAGCACCGGGCGCCCGGCGTGATCCCCGTTGGGCGAAATGCCCAGCCGGTCGAACAGAGCCTCCCAGGCGGTGATCGCCGTCAGCGGCAGCGCCGCCGCGTTGGCGAAATCCAGCGAGGCAGGCTTGTGGCCGACGATGCGCTCGTCGACCAGGTGGAACTCGGCGTTGGAGCCGGACCGAGTAATGCTGCCCGCGTAGTAGACCGGGTCGCCGACCTTGAACAGGGTCACCTCCGGCCCCACGGCGACCACCGTGCCGGCCGCGTCCCAGCCCAGCACGCGCGGCGCGGGCTCTACCTGCGCCTTGGGCGCGCGCACCTTGGTGTCGACCGGGTTGACCGAGACGGCCTCAACCTTCACCAGCAGGTCGCGGCTGCCGGGGCTGGGTATGTCGATCTCCACGTCTTGCAGCGAACGCGGGTCGGAGATGGGCAGGTACTGGGTCAGGCCGATGGCTTTCATGGCGGGCTCCGGGTTGTGTAGGGAATGAACCGAAGCGTAGCCTGTCACGATTGATTTGATTAGCTGGAAGCTACAGCAATCAATTTCCCGAAACTCAGGATAATCACCCAACAAAAAGGGCCGCCTGCGCTACCCGCG
>NZ_JBYSZI010000028.1:0-8885 GCF_058787075.1 Cupriavidus sp. FW305-46 | reverse complement strand
CCCCCCCCCCCCCCCCCCCCCCCCCCCCCCGCCAGGGCTTGCCGTCGGCCCTACACCGGCGCCAGGATCTGCCCGCCGCCGTAGCTCGACTGCTCCGGCGCCGCGCCGCCCAGTGCCATCTTCACCGCGCAGTACTTGAACTCCGGGATCTTGCCGAAGGGGTCCAGTGCCGCATTGGTCAGCTTGTTGATCGCCGCCTCGTAGTAGCAGAACGGCACGAACACCGCCCCGCGCGGCGTGCCGGCGTCGGCCCGCGCGTACAGCGTGACTTCGCCGCGGCGCGATGCCAGCGTGACCACGTCGCCCGGCTTGCCGCCCAGCGCGTCCAGGTCCAGCGGGTGCACCAGCGCCACCGGATCCGGCTCGATCGCATCCAGCACGCCGGCGCGCCGCGTCATGCTGCCGGTGTGCCAGTGCTCGAGCTGGCGGCCGGTGATCAGCACCATCGGGTAGTCGATATCGGGCCGCTCGGCTGCCGGGATGATGTCGGCCGGCACGAAGCGCCCACGGCCGCTGGCGGTCGGGAAGCTGTCGATAAAGATCACCGGTTCGCCCGGGTCGCCCTCTTCCTTGCACGGATAAGTCACGGCGTGCTCGCGCTCCAGCCGCTCCCAGGTCACGCCGCCGATGCTGGGCATGGCCTGGCGCATCTCGTCGAAGACCTCGGCCACGCCGTCGTAGTGCCAGTCCAACCCCAGCTGCGCAGCCATCTGCTGGATGATCCACAGGTCCTGGCGCGCCTGCCCCGGCGGGTTCAATGCCTGGCGGCCGAGCTGGACGGTGCGGTCGGTGTTGGTGAAGGTGCCGGTCTTCTCCGGGAAGGCCGAGGCCGGCAGCACCACGTCGGCCAGATAGGCGGTCTCGGTCAGGAAGATGTCCTGCACCACCAGGTGGTCGAGCGAGGCCAGCGCCTCGCGCGCATGCTCGGCGTCGGGGTCTGACATCGCCGGGTTCTCACCCATGATGTACATGCCGCGCACCTCGCCGCGCTCGATCGCCTGCATCACCTCGACCACGGTCAGGCCGGGCTGGCGGTCCAGCGGCATGCCCCACAGCGCCTCGAAGCTGGCGATCGCCACGGGATCGTCCACGCGGCGGTAGTCCGGGTACATCATCGGGATCAGGCCGGCATCGGACGCGCCCTGCACGTTGTTCTGGCCGCGCAGCGGATGCAGGCCGGTGCCGGGGCGGCCGATCTGGCCGGTCATCAGCGCCAGCGCGATCAGGCAACGCGCGTTGTCAGTGCCGTGCACGTGCTGCGACACGCCCATGCCCCACAGGATCATCGAGGCCTTGGACGTGGCATACAGCCGCGCCACCTCGCGGATGACCTCGGCCTCGATGCCGCACACCGGCGCCATCAGTTCCGGGCTGTACGCCGCGACATTGCGCTGCAGCTCGTCGAAGCCGATGGTGCGGCTGTCGATGAAGTCCTGGTCCACCAGGCCCTCGGTGACGATGACATGCATCATCGCGTTGAGCAGCGCCACGTCGGCATCGGGCTTGAACTGCATGAAGCGATGGGCAAAGCGCGCCAGGTCCGAGCGGCGCGGATCTGCCACGATCAGCTTGGTGCCGTTCTTCACCGCATTCTTGATCCAGCTGGCCGCGACCGGGTGGTTCACGGTCGGGTTGGCGCCGATCACGATCACCACCTCGGCCTTGTCGACATCCATCACCGGGTTCGATACCGCGCCCGAGCCGATCCCCTCCAGCAGCGCCGCCACCGACGAGGCATGGCACAGCCGCGTGCAGTGGTCGACGTTGTTGCTGCCAAACCCGGTGCGCACCAGCTTCTGGAACAGGTAGGCCTCTTCATTGCTGCCCTTGGCCGAGCCAAACCCTGCCAGCGCGCGCTTGCCGTGGGTGTCGCGGATCTGCGCGAGCTTGCCGCCGGCCAGCGCCAGCGCCTCTTCCCAGGTGGCCTCGCGGAACACGTCCATGACGTGGTCCGGGTCCATGACGAAATCGCCCTGCTTGGGCACGCCTTCGCGGCGCACCAGCGGCACCGTCAGGCGCTGCGGATGCTGCACGTAGTCAAAGCCGTAGCGGCCCTTCACGCACAGCCGCTCGTGGTTGGCCGGGCCATCGCGCCCTTCCACGAACAGGATGCGGTTGTCCTTGATGTTGTAGGTCAGCTGGCAGCCCACGCCGCAGTACGGGCAGACCGAGTCCACCTGCTTGTCCGGAACCGCCAGCGCGGCATCGCGCGCGGGCATCAGCGCGCCGGTCGGGCAGGCCTGCACGCATTCGCCGCAGGCCACGCAGGTCGACGCGCCCATGGGGTCGTCCATGTCGAACACGATGCGGGCTTCGTCGCCGCGCAGGGCCAGGCCGATCACGTCGTTGACCTGCTCGTCGCGGCAGGCACGCAGGCAGCGCGTGCACTGGATGCAGGCATCCAGGTTGACGGCGATGGCCGGGTGCGACAAATCCGCCGCCACGCGTTCGCGCGGGGCAAAGCGCGGCTTGCCGACCTCCAGCTTCGCGGCCCACTGATCCAGCTCGTTGTGGCGGGTGTAGTCGGTCTCGGGCATGTCCGACTGCAGCAGCTCCAGCACCGTGCGCTGGGCGCGGCGGGCGCGCTCGGATTCGGTCTGCACCTGCATGCCTGCGGCGGGATAGCGGCAGCAGGACGGGGCCAGCACGCGCTCGCCCTGGATCTCGACCATGCAGGCGCGGCAGTTGCCGGCCGGCTCCAGGCCGTCCTTGTAGCACAGGTGCGGCACGTCGAAGCCTTCGCGCTGCGCGACCTTCAGCAGGCTTTCGCCGGGCTGGGCGCTCACCTCGCGGCCATTGAGCGTGAAGGTGACGGCTGGCTCGGCGGATTCGACAAGCGCGCGTTCGGCGCGGGTCAGTGCATTCATGTCAGTCTCTCAGGCCAGTTCGTGCGGGAAGTACTTGATGACGCAGTCGACGGGATTGGGCGCGGCCTGCCCCAGCCCGCAGATCGATGCATCGCGCATCACCGCGGACAGGTCATCCAGCGCCGACAGGTCCCACTTGGGCTGGCGGATCAGGTCGAGCGTCTTGGCGGTGCCAGTGCGGCACGGTGTGCATTGCCCGCAGGACTCGTGCTTGAAGAAGTGCATCAGGTTGCGCGCTGCGTGCGTGGCGCTGTCCTGGTCGGACAGGATCACCACCGCGGCCGAGCCGATAAAGCAGCCGTAGGGCTGCAGCGTGTCGAAGTCCAGCGGGATATTGCCCATCGACGCCGGCAGGATGCCGCCCGAGGCGCCACCCGGCAGGTAGCCGTAGAACGCATGGCCGTCGAGCATGCCGCCGCAGTATTCGTCGATCAGCTCGCGCACGGTGATGCCGGCCGGCGCCAGGTGCACGCCGGGACGTTTCACGCGGCCCGAGACCGAGAACGAGCGCAGGCCCTTGCGCCCGTTGCGCCCCTGCGAGGCAAACCACTCGGCGCCCTTCTCGATGATGTCGCGCACCCAGTACAGGGTCTCGAAGTTGTGCTCCAGCGTGGGCCGTCCGAACAAGCCCACCTGCGCCACATAGGGCGGGCGCAGCCGCGGCATGCCGCGCTTGCCTTCGATCGACTCGATCATGGCCGACTCTTCGCCGCAGATATAGGCGCCCGCGCCGCGGCGCAGTTCGATCGTCGGCAGGCCGGGGATTGGCGGGTCTTGCTGCAGCCGCCGCAGTTCTTCCGCCAGTAGCTCGCGGCAGCCGGCGTATTCGTCGCGCAGGTAGATATAGATCGCTGACACGTTGACCACCGTTGCCGCGATCAGCATGCCTTCCAGGAACCGGTGCGGATCGCGTTCCAGGTAGACGCGGTCCTTGAAGGTGCCGGGCTCGCCCTCGTCGATGTTGATGGCCATCAGCCGCGGTGCGGGCTCGTTCTGCACGATGCGCCATTTGCGCCCGGTCGGGAAGCCTGCGCCGCCCAGGCCGCGCAGGCCGGAGTCCTCCATCGTGCACAGCACGGCGGCCTGGTCCAGGTCGCCGCTGGCGAGGGACTTAAGCAAGGCATAGCCGCCGTCCTTCCGGTAAGCGTCGTAGCCGATATAGGGCTCGGGCGCATGGCGCACGGCCTTTGCCTGCACGGCGGCGTCGATGGCCTCGGCCGTGGCGGTGTCGACCGGATTCTGCCCGACCAGCGCCGCGGGCGCCTTCTCGCAGCGGCCGATGCAGGGCGCGGCCACCACGCGCACTTCAGTGCCGAGCAGCGCGGGCAGCTTGTCGATCAGCGCCTGTGCGCCCGCCAGCTCGCAGGCAATGCCTTCGCATACGCGCACGGTCAACGCCGGCGGCGGTGCGATCTGGCCGTCGGCGTCCTCGCGCACCACGTCGAAGTGGTGATAGAAGGTGGCGACTTCATAGACCTCGGTCATCGACAGCCGCAGTTCGCTGGCCAGCGCCACCAGGTGCGGCATCGCCAGCTGGCCGTAGCGGTCGTTGATGCAGTGCAGGTGTTCGATCAGCAAGTCGCGCCGGCGGGGCATGTCGCCCAGCGCCACGCGCACTTCGGCCAGTGCGGCCGCGTCTACCTGCCGGCCCTTGGGCTGGCGGCGCTTGCGCTGCCGGCCGAGCCCCGTCGCCTCGAGAGGAATGACAACCTGGTTCATGGCGTGCCTGGATTCTGTTTGTGGGTATCCGATGTGCGATCAGGAAGGCGCCCGGCGGGCCGCCTCCCTGTCGCTCTTTCTATTTTTCGTATTGTGCTACCGGGCGCGGCGCCTGTGCAGGCATCGCAGCCGCCACGTCCGGGTCCTGCCGGCGCCGGAGGCGCCGTACTGCTTTCTTCATCAGGTCAGGTCTTCCGGCACGGTACGATAACCGATCGGTGCCGAGGCATTGGCATGCACATACTTGCGGGCATGGGCCTCGCGCATCGGCTTGAGCACGAACAGCGCCATCACCGCGGTCAATGCCGCCATGCCGGAGGCCACCATGAAGACCGCATGCCAGCTGCCGGTGGCAGTGGTGATCACGCTGGAGAACGGCACCAGCAGCGCGGCCGTGCCCTTGGCGGTGTACAGCAGGCCCGCGTTGGTGGCGGCAAACTTCGGCCCGAAGGTGTCGCCGCAGGTGGCAGGGAACAGGCTGTAGATCTCACCCCAGGCAAAGAACACCACGCCTGTCAGCACCACGAAGGCAACCGGATGGTGGCCGTACTTGGACAGCAGCAGGATGCCGATGGCCTCGACCCCGAAGGCAAAGAACATGGTGCGTTCACGGCCGATATGATCGGAGATCCAGCCGAAGAACGGGCGCGTCAGGCCATTGAGCACGCGGTCGATGGTCAGTGCGAAGGTCAGCGCCGGCAAGGTCAGGCCGAGGATCGAGATGGGGGCGTCGTGCAGGCCGAAGTCCTTGGCGATCGGGCCGAGCTGGGCGGTTGCCATCAGGCCGCCGGCGGCCATCATCACGAACATCGCGTACATGACCCAGAAGATCGGCGACTTCAGCACCTCGCGCGGCGAAGCGTTGTAGGTTGCGGCAGCCTTCAGCGTGGACTTGACCTCGCTCAGGATCTTGGCCGACGGCGGGTACAGGGCCATGCCCAGGACGAACACGATCAGGCCCTGGCCAAGACCGAACCACAGGAACGCAGCCTCATAGCCCGAAGTCTTGATCATGTTGGCAATGGGCACCACGGTCAGCGCCGAGCCCGCGCCGAAACCGGCTGCGGTAATCCCCGCTGCCAGCCCCCGGCGATTGGGAAACCACTTCAGCGCGTTGCCCACGCAGGTGCCATACACCGCGCCCGCACCCAGGCCGCCGATCGCCGCCGCGAAGTAAAGCATGGGCAGCGAGGACGCCACCGAGTTCAGGGCCCAGGCAATGGCGCACAGCAGGCCGCCGCCCACCACTACCGGACGCGGGCCGTACTTGTCGACCAGATAGCCTTCAATCGGGACCAGCCAGGTTTCCGTCACGACGAAGATGGTGAAGGCCACCTGAATCGCGGTGCGGCCCCAGTGGTACTTGTCGTCGATCGGGTTGACGAACAGCGTCCAGCCGTATTGCATGTTGGCGATCATCGCCATGCAGATCACGCCGAATACCAGTTGCACCCACGGCGACGCAAAGCGCGACGTGGACTCCCTCTGCTGCTGCAATTCCATGATGTCTCCTTATAGCGGCTTGCCGCCAAGGTGGAAGATGGGCGCCTGTAGACGCCTCTGCGTGACTCTCAGTCAAAGAACAGCTGAGCCGTTCTAGTGCTATACGGTATGTGATATATCAGGTAAGTCAAGCGTATTCGTCGCGGCTCTGCAGCATGGAACCGCGGTGAGCGACGCCTGGTTGGCCGTTGCTGCAGTGCGACTGGTGCACATACTGCATCAATGGCCGGTCCGACAGCATCCGGAGTCTTTGGAAATCAAGCAGTTGCCATGCATCGGCACATGAATCAGCCGACTGATGGCATCTGCAAGAATGCCGGGGATCGCGCCTCGGAAAAACCGGGAAAACGATGAATTGGGGAAAGTCCCTAGATGCATACATTAATGTCTGGTCACGCGCGTATGGCTTGGGAACGACGCCGAAAGCGGCGTTAAAGACACAGCAGCGAGCCTGCCGGCTTGGCACCGGGCGCAGGAAGAGGGGTCGTGCAGAGCGATCGCTGGCAGCGATCGGGGAGGAAGATGGTGGCGGCCGCAGGTTCGTGCAGAACCCTGCCCTGGCTCGCGGCGCATGCCGCAGATCAGGAATCAACCGAGGTACTGCCACAAGGGATGCCGGCCGCTACAACCCTTGCTGGTTGCGCGGTTCAGCGCGATGGCGCATGGCGCCGGCGCGCATTACGCGTAGGCCAGCTCACCGGCAGCGGGAACGATGCGCGACGGGCTGGCACGGCCCACGCCATCGCCTTCCTGGTTCGAGCCCAGGCCGGCGAAGCGACCGTGCTCCTGCGCGGTCACCAGCACATCCATCGGCAGGCGCGTGGCCAGCAGCGTGGTCACGCCGGCACCGGCAGCAATCAGGCCCAGGCCAAGAGCGAAGAGAAGAGCGACTTCCATTTGAAAACTCCAATAGCGTTGTGATCAGGAGTTTTCATTATATGCTGCACCGCACTATGTGTAAATATCCTGTATGTGATATATCAATGGAAGTTTTGCACTAATACAACGAATGCCCGCCCCATGCCCTCAGATGAGCCGATTGCCTCACACCATGGTGGTTTCACGACGCACCACCGGCGACTCCTGATACTCCTGGCCGCGCAAGGCATCCCAGATTGCCGCGGCATTGGGCTTGAGCGAACGGCTCTTGCGCCGAACCAGCATCACCGTGGAAGTCACCTGCGGACGCAGCGGCCGCATCACCGCCGCCGGGTTCATGCCGCCCACCTGGGCACGCGACGGCACCACGCCGATGCCAAGGCCCAGCGCCACCATGCCGAACACTGCCGCAAAGTGGCCGAGCAACTGCAGCGAGCCCGCGCGCACGTGATAGCTGCTGAGCGCCTTCTCCACCGCGGGCTGCATGCCGCACTGCTGGTCCAGGGCCAGCACGCGGGCATCGCTCAGGTCGCCCCACCCTACCGCGTCGCGCATGGCCAGCGGATGCTGGGCGGGCAGGACGGCGTGGTAGGCATCGACGCACAGCGGTTCACAATAGAGGTCGTCGGTTGGCTTCGGATCGGTGGCAATCCCGAAGTCCACCTCGCCGCTGCGCACGCTCTGCAGCACCGACTCCTGCGAGCGGTCCTTCAGGTGGATGGCAATTGCCGGCCACGCTTGCCGGCAGCCGGCCAGCCACGTCGGCACCGACATCGAGCTGAGCACCGGATCCGAAGCGATCTGCACCAGGCCCTGGCACGGACGGCTGGCGCTCTGGCTGTCGCGCAGGGTCTGCTCGACCTCTTCGATCAGGTGGCAGATGCGCTGCGACAGGTGCTGGCCGGCATCGGTCAGTTCCACCTGGCGCGTGGTACGGTCGAACAGGCGCTGGTCGATCTCATCTTCCAGCTCACGCACGCTGCGGCTGACCGCGGATTGCGTCAGGCCGAGCTCAACCGAGGCACGCGTAAAGCTCTTGTGCCGCGCCACTGCGGCGAAGGCCTTCAGTTGGGGGAGCGAGATATTCACGACCTGCCCCCCTGCCCGGCACCGGCGTGGCTGCGATGGGTCTCTTCAGCCATGGCGGGGTGCCGCGTTGCACGCACCGTTGCATTCAGTCCGGTCACGGTAGTCTCCTTGTGTATTTTTTGTCGTGGCTGTAGGCAGCCATCGTTGTTATCGGCCATGCTTGTGGCCATTGGCGGGCTCCTGGCGCAAGCCGGAGAGCCGGATTCGGGGCGGGGCAGGCAAATCCGACGATTGATGCTACTTGAATCTAAGATCAGCACTGCATAAAGTTTTTTATCGTTTATATAGCCAATCGTTTATATATTGCACGGGACGAGGATGAGGAACGCCACACTGCGGCAGTTGAAGGTCTTTGAGACCGTTGCCCGCCATATGAGCTTTTCACGCGCTGCCGAGGAACTGCACCTGACGCAGCCCGCGGTATCGACCCAGGTGCGGCAGCTGGAGCACCACGTGGGGCTGCCCCTGTTCGAGCAGTTGGGCAAGAAGATCTACCTGACCCCGGCGGGCCACGAGATGCTGCATTACAGCCGCAGCATCATCCAGCAGTTCCGCGAGGCCGAAGACGCCATGTCCCAGCTCAAGGGCATCTCCGGCGGCCGGCTCAACGTGGCGGTGATCAGCGCCGGCGACTATTTCTTTCCGCGCCTGCTGGCCGAGTTCATGAACCGCCATGAAGGCGTGACCCTGAACCTTGCCGTGCATAACCGCGAGGAATTGCTGCACCAGCTGGCCGGCAACCTGACCGACCTGGCGGTGATGGTGCGCCCGCCCGAAGGCATGGACACCATCAACGAGGCCTTCGCCCCCCACCCCTATGTCATCGTG
>NZ_JBYSZI010000027.1:0-85831 GCF_058787075.1 Cupriavidus sp. FW305-46 | reverse complement strand
GGCGGGCTGGGCTGGTTTATCTTCCAGAACCGCAACGAGCTCTACACCGACCGCGTTTTTGCAGGGCTGGCCGCGGTGATCCTGATCGGGCTGCTGGTGGAGGGACTGGTGTTCACCACGCTGGAACGGCTGACGGTGCGCCGCTGGGGCATGCAGCAGTAGCCGCCCGCTTGCCCTGTGCCGGCATGGGGCGTAGGCTACGCCTCCGGTACGCAACCGGAGCCCGCCCATGACCGCCATCCATCAGGCCGCCGCACAGGGATTCGCCAGCCAGGCCGATACTTACGCGCGCGGACGCCCCGAATATCCCGCTGAAATCGACGCCTGGCTGCGCGGCACGCTGGGCCTGCGCGCAGGCCGCGCCGTGCTGGACCTGGGCGCTGGCACCGGCAAGTTCACGCGCCGGCTGGGGGAGACCGGGGCGAAGGTGATCGCGGTCGAACCGGTGGCGCAGATGCGCGCTCAGCTGGCCGTGGCGCTGCCGTCGGTGCAGGCGCTGGAAGGCAGTGCCGAGGCCATTCCGCTGGCCGATGCCAGCGTCGATGCCGTGGTCTGCGCGCAGGCCTTCCACTGGTTTGCCAATGCGGGCGCGATGGCGGAAATCGGCCGCGTGCTGCGCCCTGGCGGCCGGCTCGGGCTGGTATGGAACGTGCGCGATGAAAGCGTGGACTGGGTGGCGCAGCTGACGGCCATCATGACGCCGTACGAAGGCGACGCGCCGCGCTTCTACAAGGGCGAATGGAAGCGGGTCTTTCCCGCCGGGGGCTTCGGGCCGCTGGCGCTGCAGCGCCTGCCCTACACGCATGTGGGGGCGCCGCAGCAGGTGATCGTGGACCGGGTGATGTCGGTGAGCTTCATTGCCGCGCTGCCGGCGGCGGAGCAGGCCCGCGTGCGCGCACGGCTGGAGGCGGTCATCGACGGACATCCCGCGCTGGCGGGCCGTGCCGAGGTTGCCTTCCCTTATCGCACCGAGGCCTATTGCTGCGAACGGCTGGCCTGACGCTACATCGTCGCCTGCCGCACCCAGAATGCGGTGCCGTGGCGCGCAATGGCGCCGGGCTCGGCTTCCCGGGCCGCGGCGGCACGCCGGCTGGCACGGATGCCGGCCTCGATCTGATCCCAGATGGCCAGCATGGCGACGACCTTGGGCAGTGCGGTCACGCCCGTGGATGTCGGCAGCCAGTCCGGGCTGCAAGTCCTGAACAGCGGCTTGCCGAGCGCGGCCTCGAGGCCGCGGATGTGGTAGTGCAGCCTTTGCGGATGGATGCGCAGCGCTTGCGCGGCGCGGACGGCATCACGGTGCTGCATCACTGCGACATAGGCGCGCAACGACAGGAAGCTGACGCGCCGGTTGCTGGATGGGTAAGCCATGGCTGGGCCGTGGCCGGGGCATGCTTGGCAGTTGACTGAAAGCACGGTGCCCGGCGAATCGAAAGGAAATCGATCGTAGCGGGACGCGGGCAGGCTGGAGGGTGCGGTTTTCCGAAATGATCCGGGGAAATTTCAGCAATGTGGGGTGGCGCGCGCCGGGCTCAGTGCATCGGCAAGTGGCCGATCGCGGTCAGTGCCTGCACCACCTCGGGCGACAGGCGGCGTTCCCTGCATGGCACGCCCGCGGTCTCGAGCGTGGTCCAGAGGTCTGCGTCGCCGGTGACGATACGCTGCCGCAGCTGGGCCAGGTATGTGTACTCCGCGGAAGTCAGCGGGCGCGGGGCACTACGCAGGTCATCCAGGATGGCGCCAAGCGAGAGAGCGGGAACGGTCATACCAGGGTCGGGAAAAGCACGGCGGTGAGACATTGCAGCGAGGGTACGGAAAGCAGCGCAGGGATTGCGCGAAGGTCAGCAACACATGATTTTATCCACCCCGTGCAGCGGCTGCTGAATCAAAAGCAGGTAACTTTCCCTCTAATTCCGCTTGCAAACCGGGGAGTGGCGAGTACGCGCAAGCAATGTGGCGCATGCGGTAGCCGAGGGGGCGGCGAAGGCGCTTTGGCGGCGCCCCGGGCGGCGGCAGAGGCCGGCCACGGTGTTGCAGAAAAACGCCAGCGCGCCGGCCGGATACGCGAATGCATGCGGCATCTGTTGCGCGACCTCGCCGGACGTGTGCCGGGCCATTGACACGCGGCAGGGCGGATTGACAAGCCGGGGTGCGTTCTATACGTTGGCGCATCGTTCCGTCATCCGGTCCAGCCAGGATCGCCGCCGTCAGCCATGCCACGCAAAGCCGCACAGGTTTCAGAAGCCGACAAGCACGCCGCCGCGGGCGGCGCCATCGCCGTGGACCGGGCGCTGTTCGTGCTGTCGGTGTTCCGTCTCGGCGATACCGCGCTGGGGCTGGCCGAGCTGGCGCAGCGCAGCGGCCTGTACAAGAGCACGCTGCTGCGCTTGCTGGCGTCGCTTGAGCACGCCGGGCTGGTGCGGCGCCAGTCCGACGGGCGCTATGGCCTGGGCCCCGAGGTGGCGCGGCTCAATGCCGTCTACGCCGCGTCGTTCTCATTGGAGGCGGTGGTGATGCCGGCGCTGCGCGAGCTGGTGCGCATCACGCGTGAAAGCGCGGCCTTCCATGTCGAGCAGGGCGAGCACCGGCTGTGCCTGTACCGCGTCGATTCGCCGCAGCCGGTGCGCGACCATGTCCGCGCCGGCGAACTGCTGCCGCGCGACCGGGGCGCCGGCGCGCGCGTGCTGCGCGCCTTTGCCGGCGAGTCCGGCACGCTCTACGAGCGCATCCGGCACGAGGGCGTGGCGGCACTGGTGGGCGACCGCAGCCCCGATCTTGCCGGGGTATCGGCGCCGGTGTTCGGTCCCGGCGATGTGCTGTGCGGCGCGCTGACGCTGACCTGCCCGGCCTCGCGCTACCGTGAAGGCTTCCGCGTCGATGTGCTGCATGCGGCGCGCGCGCTGACCCAGGCGCTGGGCGGCACCTTTCCGGACAGCATTGCGGACAACGCCCCCGCGGGCTGAGCCGCCGGGCTTGCGTGTGCCGCCGGCCCGACCCGGCTTGTCGGGGGTGCCACGCGCCTGCATGCGCGGGCTATCATGCGGCTGGCATTGAAAACAACGCACGTCACATTTTGTGAAAACAAGTGCGAGAGATGCCTGCGCCGCGCCCCTGTGGCCCGATGCCCGCCGCTCGATATGACGGCGCGGCAGACGGCATCCTTGAGGAAATCCCCGTGCACCTGGACCAGCAGACCATTGCGGTGGTGATGATGGTGTTTTTTTGCAGCACGCTGATTATTGCGGCGGGGCTGGTGTTCGCGCTGCGCGCGAGCGAGGCGGGGCGGCTGTGGGCGTTCGGGCACGTGCTGGTGTCGGCCGCGGGCCTGGCGCTGGCCATCAGCGCGGCCAGCGGCACCGGCCAGCTGGGCACGCTGGGAGCGTTGGCGTTCGTGGCTGGCTGGCTGCTGATCTACCGCGGCGTGCGGGTCTATTACGGCGTGCCGGCCCATCCCGCGGCGCTGGCCGCCGCGGGTGTGATCGGGCTTGGCCTGATCGCGGCCACCAGCGGCATGCCCGACGGGCAGCAGGTGGTGCTGCGCATCGTCTACGGCCTGCTGGCGCTGGTCTCGCTGGCCACCTTTGCCACGCTGGCGCGTGCCGGGCGCGGGCGCCGCAGCATCGGCGCGCCGCTGGTGCTGGTGGCCAGCCTGGTGCATCTGGCCACGCAGCTGGCCGGCTTCAGCCATGCCATGAACCTGCCCGTGGCGGGCGGTGCGGGCGCCGCGCCGCTGACGCTGTTCTTTGCCGGCCCGGCCGGCTCGGCCTGGCTGCTGGCGCCGCTGATGGCCACGCTGCTGGGCCTGTTCGGCTTCACCGTGATGGCGATGGAGCAGATCGTCGCGCACAACGAAAGCGGCGCGCGCGTGGATGCCCTGACCGGGCTGCTCAACCGCGGGGCGCTGGAGATGTCGGCACTGTCGCTGGTGGCGCGCTGGCAGCGCGACGGGCAGGCGCTGTCCTGCCTGGTGATCGACATCGATTATTTCAAGCAGGTCAACGATACCTTCGGCCACCACGCCGGCGACGCCGTGCTGCGCGAAGTCGCGCATGCGCTGGACAACTCGCGCCGCGCCTCGGACGTGGCCGGGCGCTACGGTGGCGAAGAGTTCTGCATCCTGTGCCCGCATACCGACGAGCAGCAGGCCTCGGCGCTGGCCAACCGCATCCTGCGCAAGGTGCGCGCGATTGAACTGCCCGCCGGGCGCGGCCATGCCAGCGTCAGCATTGGCGTGGCGCAGCTGCGCGGCGGCCCGGGCAGCAAGGAAGCGCTGTGGCGCCTGCTGTTTGCCGATGCCGACCGCGCCCTCTACCACGCCAAGGAACATGGGCGCGACCGCTACGTGCTGGCCTCGTCCATGGCGGCGCCGGCGGCCGCGAGTGCATCGCCGGCGCCGCTGCTGGAGCCAGAGCCCGACCTGGCCGGCTGAACCGGTTATGCCTGCCGGCCAGGCTCCGGCACGTCGCGCTGCGGCGCACCGTCATAGGTCCACAGGAACTGGCGCGGCATCGGGCCCTTGTTGCGCCCGCCCTCGCAGGTCTGCTCCCAGGCATGCGCCAGGATGCCGACCGAGCGCGACAGGCAGAACAGCCCCCGCGCCAGCGGTGCGGCAAAGCCCAGCTCGGCATAGATCACCGCGGTGGCGCCATCGATATTCATCGGGATGGGCTTGCCGCGGCCGGCACCCAGCGCCGCCTCGACCGCGCGCGCGATCCCTGCGTAGCACCCGCTGACCACGCCGTCGGCCGCGGCCTGGTCGACCAGCGCCAGCAGCCGCGGCGCACGCGGGTCGACCGGGTGGAAACGGTGGCCAAAGCCGGCAATGAACTTGCCGTGCAGGTCGCGGTAGTGCCGCAGCGCGGCGGTGACGGCGTCGTCCATGGCGCCGCCCGCATCCAGCCGCTGCGCCACGTCCTGGTACAGCGCCACCGCCTGTTCGCCGGCGCCGCCATGCACGTCGCCCAGCACGTTGACGGCGGAAGCCATGGCGTTGTTCAGCCCCACGCCGCAGGTGGCCGCCATGCGCGCGATGGCAATGCTGGGCGCCTGCGGGCCGTGGTCGACCGCGGCCATCAGCGCCGCGTCCAGCAGCTCGCCCTGGCCGGGGCCGGGCAGCTCGCCGCGCAGCATCAGCCAGATCATCTGCGCAAACGAGACCCGGCCGATCAGTTGTTCGATCGGGTAGCCGCGGTAGCGGATCTCGCCCGGGCGCATGTCGATGATGCCGGTGCGCCACCAGTCCTGCGACAGGCGCTGGCCCGGGTCCATGGCGTCATCCCGGGGCTGGCCGCTGGTTTCGATGCCGCTCATATCGCGCGCTCCTCGCTCAGTTGGTCGATGTCCGCATCGCTGTAGCCCAGGCTGGCCAGCACCTGCCGCGTATGCTGGCCCAGCTCCGGCGGCGGCGTGTCCACGGCCGGGGCCTCGCGGTTGAGCTTGAAGCCGGTGCGCACCACGCGGATATCGCGGCCCACGCCGGGCGCATCGGCAAACTCGCCGATCATGCCGCGCTCGAGCACCTGCGGATGCGCCAGCGTCTGTGGCACGTCCAGCACCGGGCCGGCGGGCACGCCGGCGTCGGTCAGCAGCGGCCACCATTCGGTGGCCGGCTTCTTCGCCAGCTCTGCTTCCAGCGCCTGTGTCAGTTCGCCCCGGTTGGCCAGGCGCGCCTGGCGCTGCGCGAAGCGCGGGTCGGCGGCCAGCTCGGGGCGGCCCAGCACGCGGCACACGGCTTCAAACTGTTCCTGCTTGTTGGCGGCGATATTGAGCAGCCCGTCCGCGGTGCGGAAAGTGCCCGAAGGGCTGGCGGTCATGTTCTCGTTGCCCATCGGCGCCGGCACCTTGCCGGCGATCAGGTGGTTGGACACCACCCAGCCCATGGTGGCCAGCGTGGCTTCCAGCATCGATACGTCGATGAAATAGCCTTCGGTGCGCTGGTGGTCCGCCAGCGCCGCCGCCACCGCCAGCGCCGCGGTCAGCCCGCCGATGGTGTCCGAGACCGGATAGCCGACCCGCAACGGTGCGCTCTGCGCATCGCCGGTAATGCTCATCACGCCGGCCATGCCCTGGATGATCTGGTCATAGGCCGGCAGCCCGGCCAGCGGCCCGTCCTGGCCAAAGCCCGAGATCGCGCAGTAGATCAGGCGCGGGTTGTCCTGCTTCAGGGTCTCGTAGCCCAGCCCGAGCCGGTCCATCACGCCGGGGCGGAAGTTCTCCACCAGCACGTCGGCGCTTTGCACCAGCTTGCGGAACACCTCCTTGCCGCGCGCGTGCTTCAGGTTGAGGGTGACCGACTGCTTGCCTGGGTTCTGGGCCAGGAACGACACGCCCATCAGGCGCTGGTTCAGCTCGGCATCGGCGCCCAGCTGCCGGGCCAGGTCGCCGGTGCCGGGGGTTTCCACCTTGATGACTTCGGCGCCCAGGTGGGCAAGCTGGTGGCAGCAGAACGGCCCGGCCAGCACATTGGTCAGGTCGAGTACGCGGATATGGCGCAGGGGCTTTTTCATGTTCTGTACAACAGAATGATGATCTTTAACAGAGAACATGCGGAGGATAGGAGCCGCGTTTGGGCGTGTCAAGCCGGGCGCCTGGCCGGCACCTGCCATACAATGGCGCCCCGTCCGCGCGGCCTGCTGGCGCGCGGGCCTTTTTAGTGGTGTCTTGCAGGAAACGGAATCAATGATGTCAAACGCATGCGGCCTGGACTTCGGCACGTCCAACTCAACGGTCGGCTGGAGCCATCCGGCGCGGCCGGCGGCGCTGCTGCCGCTGGAGGACGGCAAGGTGACGCTGCCCTCGGTGATCTTCTTCCACGCGGAGGATCCGCTGGTCAGCTATGGCCGCGCCGCGCTGGGCGATTACCTGGCCGGCTATGAAGGCCGGCTGATGCGTTCGCTCAAGAGCCTGCTGGGCACCTCGATGATGGACGACAGCACCGAGGTGATGGGCCAGGCGATGCCGTTCCGCAAGCTGCTGGCGCACTTCATCCGCGAGCTGAAGACGCGTGCCGAGCAGGCCGCCGGCACGGAGTTTTCGCGCGCCGTGCTGGGCCGCCCGGTATTCTTCATCGACGAGAACCCGGCCGCCGACCAGCTCGCCGAAGACACCCTGGCCGAGATCGCGCGCGACGCGGGTTTCGGCGAGATCGCGTTCCAGTACGAGCCGATCGCCGCGGCCTTCGACTACGAGGCCCGGATCACGGGTGAGGAACTGGTGCTGGTGGCCGACATCGGCGGCGGTACCTCGGACTTCTCGCTGGTGCGCCTGTCGCCCGAGCGCGCCGCGCGCAGCGACCGGCGCGACGACATCCTGGCCAATGGCGGCGTGCATATCGGCGGCACCGACTTCGACCGCGCGCTCAGCCTGGCGCGCGCAATGCCGCTGCTGGGCCTGGGCAGCGCGCTGCGCAACGGCAAGGCGATGCCGTCCAGCCAGTATTTCGACCTGGCCAGCTGGCACACCATCAACCTGGTCTATACGCGCAAGGCGTGGTCGCTGGTGATGGACAACTACCGCGACGCGGCCGATACGGTGAAGCTCGACCGCCTGGTGCGGCTGATCCGCGAGCGCGCCGGGCACTGGCTGGCGATCCAGGTGGAAGCCGCCAAGATCGCCTTGTCCGACGCCGGCAGCACCGACGTGGACCTGCACCGGCTGGAGCAGGGGCTGACGCTGACCATCACGCGCGACGAGTTCGATGCGTCGATCGACAAGCTGGTGGTGAAGACCGAGCAGACCGTGCAGAAGCTGCTGGTGGATGCCGGCGTGGATGGCGCCGCGGTCGATACCATCTTTTTCACCGGCGGCTCCAGCAGCGTGCCGCTGCTGCGGCAGCGGCTGGCGGCGCTGTTGCCGCAAGCGCGTTGCGTGGAAGGGGACCGGTTCGGCAGCATCGGCAGCGGGCTGGCGCTGGATGCGGTGAGGAAGTTTGGGTGAGGGGCAGGCTACCGGTTGCCGTTGGAGTTTAGCGGCCTGCTTGTTTGCTCCCTTCTCCCGCCTGCGGGAGAGGGAGCATTTCATCGGCCAGTTCAGGTGTCAGCTTGCTGCGTCCGCACATCGCGCAAGCCGTATTCGTCCCCCAGCGCCAGCCGGGCCGCCCGCAGCGCGCCGCGCGCGGCCGCGGCATCGCCCGCCAGCCGCATCAGCGCCGGCAGTTCCCACGGCGCCCGCAAGAGCCCGCCCAGCACCGCGCCCACATCGGTCTTGCCATCTTCACCCATGCCCGCCGCCGCGGCAGCTGGGACCGCGCGGCTGGCCGGGTCGATCACCACGCGGCAGGCCGCGAACGGCAGCCGGCAAGCCGCCGCCATGCGCGCGGCGAGGTGCGATTCCATGTCGACGCAGAGCGCCCCCGTGGCCCGGTGCAGCATCTGCTTGGCGGCGACCGAAAGCACCGGCTGGTCCGCGCCGGCAAGTATCCCGACCCTGGCATGCGGCAGCGCCGCGTGCATCGCCCGGGTCCAGGTCATGTCGGTGTCGTAGCGTTCGACGGCCGCGCACACCGAGTCCGCCAGCACGAGGGCGCCCGGCGCCAGCGCGGGATCCAGCCCGCCCGCCACGCCAAAGCTGAGGATGCCCATGCAGTGCCGGCTTGCCATCGCGGAAACGCCTTGTTCCAGTGCAAGTCCGCGCAGGCCGTGCACCACGCGGCAATGCGGGCCGGCGGCGATGCGCGCCTCGAACGCCATGCCGGTGACGACCAGCACGAAAGGTGCCGTCACAGCCCCCACGACACCTGGTGCGCGCCGCCGCGCTGCAGGTTGCGGTAGCGCGCCAGCGCCCACAGCGGGAAGTAGCGCGCATAGCCGTGATAGCGCAGGTAGAACACGCGCGGAAAGCCCACCGCGGTGAAGCGTGGCTCATGCCACAGGCCGCCGGATTGCTGCGTGCGCAGCAGGTAGTCGATGCCGCGCGCCACCGCGGCGTGCTGCGCGGCGCCGGCTGCCATCAGCGCCAGCAGCGCCCACGCGGTCTGCGAGGCCACGCTGGGCGCGGGCTCGTAGCCGCGGTAGTCGAGCCGGTAGCTGCTGCCGTCCTCGCCCCAGCCGCCGTCGGCGTTCTGGATCTGCTCGAGCCACGCCACGGCGCGGCGCATCTCGGGGGCTTCCGGTGCCAGGCCCGCCGCGTTCAGCGCGCACAGCGCGCTCCAGCTGCCATAGATATAGTTGGTGCCCCAGCGGCCGAACCAGCTGCCGTCGGGCATCTGCTCGGCCAGCAGGTAGCGCAGCGCGCGCGCGGCGGGTTCGCTCTTGCCCGGCGTGGCGCCGATCTGGCACAGCATCGACAGGCAGCGCGCGGACACGTCCGCGGTGGGCGGGTCCAGCAGCGCGCCATGGTCGGCAAAGGGGATGTTGTTCAGGTAGAGATGCGTGTTCTCGGGCTCGAACGCGCCCCAGCCGCCATCGCCGCCCTGCATGCCGACGATCCACTCGGCGGCGCGCGCCACGGCTTCGTCATAGCGGCCCGGCATATCGTGGGCGCGCATGTAGCGGTTCATCGCGGCGGCCACCACGGCGGTGTCGTCCACGTCCGGGTAATAGGCATTGGCGTACTGGAAGGCCCAGCCGCCGGGGCGCACCAGCGGGCGGCGCACGGCCCAGTCGCCGCGCACGTCCAGCACCTGCAGCGGCCTGAGCCAGTCCAGGCCGCGCCCGGCCGCGGCCGTCGCGCGCGCCTCGCCGGTTTCCAGCAGCGCGTGCGCGGCCAGCGCTGTATCCCACACCGGCGACAGGCACGGCTGGCAATAGGCTTCGTCGCCGTGCTCGACCAGCAGCCGCTCGACGGATTGCCGCGCCAGCGCGCGCGCCGGGTCGTCGGGCGGCACGCCCAGCACGTCGAACATCATCACGCTGTTGGCCATTGCCGGGAAGATGGCGCCCAGGCCGTCCTCGCCGTTGAGCCGCTCATGCACGAAGGCCTGCGCCGCGGCAATGGCGCACCGGCGCAGCGTGCGCGGGAAGAGCGGCTCGGTCACGCGCAGCAGCGCGTCCAGGCCGCGGAACACCGTGTACCAGCCGGCGTGCTGGTGCGCCGCGCGCGGCGGCAGCCCCACCGTATGGCAGTTGCCGACGAACAGCTCATTGATGCCGACCCCGCGCGGGTTGCGCGCCTGCGGGCGCAGGCTGTTCAGCACCAGCAGCGGCACGATCACCGTGCGCGCCCAGTACGAGACCTTGGACAGGTGGAACGGAAACCACTGCGGCAGCAGCATGATCTCGACCGGCATCATCGGCACCGCCGACCATGGCATCACGCCGTACAGGGCCAGCAGCGTGCGCGTGAATACATTGCTGGCCTCGGCGCCGCCCAGCGCGTGGACGGCCCGGCGCGCGCGCTGCATATGCGCGGCCTGGGGGTCGTCGCCGGCCATCTTCAGCGCGAAATAGGCCTTTACGCTGGCGCTGACGTCGGAGCGGCCTTCATGGAACAGCGGCCAGCCGCCATCGGGATTCTGGATGCGGCGCAGGTAGCGGGCCAGGCGGGCTTCAAGCTCCAGGTCCGGGGCTTCGCCGAGGTAGTGCACCATCAGCACGTATTCGGCGGGAATGGTGGCGTCGGCTTCCAGTTCGCAGACCCAGTGGCCGTCGGGGCGCTGCTGATGCAGCAGCGCGTCGATTGCGCGGCCGATGCCGTGCTCCAATGCCTGCGCGGCGTCGCGCGGCGCGGGGCTGTCGCCCGCGCTGGCCGCCGCGATCCGTGGCACTGCCGTGGCAAAGGCGGTCTCGTTCATCGACATGCAGACTCCTTGTGCCGGCGCACGGCGCGGCCGCGCCCGGCATGCATCGGGTGCAGCGCTCAGCCAATGGCGTGGCGCAGCAAGATCCAGAGCAATTGGGCGCGCGGCAGGCGCACGCGCCGGCGCGGCGCGCGCCAGCCCTGCGTGCGCAGCCGCGCCAGGATGCGGTGGTAGACCTCGGCCATGATGCGCGGCGAACGCACCTGCCGCGACGGGCAGCGCGCCATGATGGCGTAGGCCTGGTCGTAGTGCGCCTGGGCCTCGCGCGCCACGGCCGCGCAGGCCTGGCCGACGGCGGGGTGGGCCACCACGGCCTGGGGCGTGTCCGCGCCGATGCCGGCCGCGGCCAGCGCTTCTGCCGGCAGGTAGAGCCGGCCGATGGCAGCGTCTTCGTCGATATCGCGCAGGATATTGGTCAGCTGCAGCGCGCGGCCCAGGTGGTGCGCGAGCGCGATGCCGCACGCTTCTTCCAGGCCGAACACGCGCACCGCCAGCCGGCCGACAGCGCTGGCGACGCGATCGCAATACAGGTCGAGGGTGGCCGCGTCGGGGGCGCGGATGTCCTGCACCACGTCCATGGTCATGCCGTCGATCACGGCAAGGAAATCCTGCTGCTGCAGGTGGAAGGCGCGGATCTGCGCGCTCAGCGGCTGCAGGGCGCGAGGCGGATTGCCGGCGTAGCAGGCGGCGATGTCGTGGCGCCAGGCATCGAGTGCGGCAAGGCGCTCGGCGTGCGGTGCGTTGCCGTCGGCGATGTCGTCGACCGCGCGGCAGAACGCATAGATCTCGAACATGGCCTGGCGCTGCGCTGGCGGCAGGATGCGCAGCGCGGCATGGAAGGAACTGCCGGCCGAGGCCGCCGGGCCCGCCTGGCTGCCATGGTCGGCGGCGACAGGGGTGTCTTGCGTTGCGATTTGAGTACCGGCCACGTAACTCCTCGACACGCTGCATACCATCCCGCACTGATCGCGCAGCATCCGTGCGCGCCCACTGGCGGGAGGGCGGTTGTGGGTCGGCCGATTATAGCAATTTCACCCGTCGCAAGATTGCCGCAGCGGCGGCCCCGGTGCCGGCGCGCCAATAAAAAAGCCCCGCGCCGAAGCTGCGGGGCTTTCCTTCCGGCCGGTCCGCTGGACCGGCCCGGAATCCACCGGTATCAGAGGGCCTGAATCTTGGTGGCTTGCTCGCCCTTCTGGCCCATGGCCTTGACGTAGCGTACCTTCTGGCCTTCCTTCAACGACTTGAAGCCATTGCCTTCGATTGCGGAGAAGTGCGCGAACAGATCGTTGCCGCCTTCATCCGGCGTGATGAAGCCGAAGCCCTTGGCGTCGTTGAACCACTTAACGGTACCGGTTTCCATATCTATCTCAACCTTGAATTTCAAAATGAGCGAAAACGCTCGTTATACACCGTGTGCAACGCACCCAGCGGATCCTTTTTATGTTCCCCGCCAGCGCATTCCATATGACTTCGATATGTCGCTGTCGTGACAACCGAAAACGTCACGGAACGACAACACCAAAAGACACACCGCATGGGCGCTGCACAAGTGGGAATCATTCTGCCGAATTTTCCCGGCGTGTCAATCAGGCTAAGCGCCTAATCATGATGAGAGGTTCCGATAGGAGATATTAGCGTTTTCTACTTCGGCTTCCGTTCAGTGAATTCCCTGATTTTTTTATCGCGGGTTTGGTTGTGCGTGCACCGCCAGCGAGCGCGATGCCACGCCACCGTGCATAATGGCTGCCGTCCGGTGCATGGGCGTACCATCTTTTTTACAAATTCTTACGGCGCCCAATCCCTACCGCGTTCGGGGGAAGCCGGCGCGGCCCGGATATATCATTATGCTGACAATAAAGGCTAGGCCGGTGGCCGCGCTCGCGTCGTGCACAGACATACATGAGCGCGCCCACTGTATGCGGGCCCATACATAAAAGTTCTGAACGGGGAATCCATCAGGTGTTTCAAACCTAGCTGTCCGGAATTTCGGTTGCGGACAGCGTCACCACCCGTCGCGCACGGGGCCTGGACTGTTTCCGTTGTTTGCATTTGAGCCGAGCCGCGCCCGCCGTACGCCCGTACCGCAAGCGCGGCTGACGCGCGCCCGCAGCACGGTGGCGCGTTAACGCGCGAGCCGGCTCAATGTCTCAGTGTTGGGACAATTGTTGACAATGTGATCCATGCGTCTGTCCTAGCATTCGTTTCCGGATACCATCAGATTTTTCCGATTCTGAGATCCACAGTCGGACACAAGGCGGCAGCGACCGCCTCAGAGAATGTCGTGCGTGAGGCACTTGCCGGCGTGCGCAGACAAGAGGAAGCAAGCCTGTGAAGCAGCTGGAGGAAGCACAAGGGAACCGGGGCGGCCGCATGCCGTTCCGATCGGGGTGGGTAGGGATGCGCATGGCGCAGCGGGTGCAAGGCATCGCGCTGGCGCTGGCCCTCGGGGCGGCGACGGCTGCGGCCGCGCCGGCGCCCGCGGCGCAGGCGCCATCCATGCCGTCGATCGCCTTGCACTACGGCGCCAAGCCGCCGGTTGACGCTCTGCAAGCCTTCGACATCGCCGTGGTCGAGCCCGACAGCGGCTTCGACCCGCGCCAGGCGGCGACGCCGGCCACGGCCTGGTTTGCCTATGTCAGCGTCGGCGAGGTGCTGGAGAGCCGCGCCTACTTCAAGGACATCCCCAAGGCCTGGTTCGTCGGGCGCAATGACGCCTGGAACGCGCCGGTCATCGACCAGGCAGCCGACGGCTGGCCCGCCTTCTATGTCGACAAGGTGATCGCGCCGCTGTGGCAGCGCGGCTTCCGCGGCTTTTTCCTCGATACCCTCGATTCCTACCAGCTTGCCGCCAGGACCGACGCCGAGCGCGCACGGCAGGAAGCGGGGCTGGTGCGCGTGATCCGCGCCATCAAGGCGCGCTACCCCGAGGCGCGCCTGGTCTTCAACCGCGGCTTCGAGATCCTGCCGCAGGTGCATGACCTGGCCTATGCCGTTGCCTTCGAGTCGCTGTTCCGCGGCTGGAACCAGGCCCAGGGCCGCTATGTCGACGTTGCGCAGGCTGACCGCGACTGGCTGCTGGCGCAGGCGCGCACCATCCGCGAGCAATACCGCCTGCCGGTGATCTCGATCGACTATTGTCCGCCGGCTGACCGCCGCTGCGCACGCGAAACCGCGCAGCGCATCCGCGCGCTGGGGATCACGCCCTATGTGGCCGATCCCGGGCTGCAGACGGTCGGCATCGGCAAGGTCGAGGTGCTGCCGCGGCGCGTGCTGGTGGTGCAGGAGCGCCGCCCCGGGGTGTCGATCGATGATTCCGAGGGTGTGCGCTTTGTCTCGATGCCGCTCAACTACCTTGGCTATCGTGTGGATTTCGCCGAGACCAGCGAGGACCTGCCCGAGATCGGGCCGGACCGCTACGCCGGCGTGGTGGTGTACCTGTCAGGCAATGTCACGGCGCAGCCGGGACGCTTCCATGCCTGGGTGCAGGCGCGCATGGCGCAGGGCATGCCGGTGGTGTTCCTCAACGACTTCGGCACCAGCGTTAGCGGCGCGGTGGCGCGCAGCTTCGGGCTGAAGGCAGTCAAGGGCCGCGTGTCGGGCCCGGTCGAGGTGCTGGCCAAGGACCGGATGATGGGCTTCGAGATGCCGGTGGCCCCCGACCGCACCCAGGCCGAAGCGATCCAGGTGCCGGACGGCGCCGGCTACCGTTCGCTGCTGCGCCTGCGTTCGGGCACGCTGACCTATGACGCCGCCGCGATCACGCCGTGGGGCGGCTATGTGCTGGGGCCGTACGCGGTGCGCCAGAGCGGCAACGGCAACGGCCAGAGCCGCTGGGTGGTGCAGCCGCTGGACTTCCTGCGCGAGGCGCTGCGCCTGCCCGCCATGCCCGTGCCCGATGTCACCACCGAGAACGGCCGGCGCCTGCTGACCATCCATATCGACGGCGACGGCTTTGCCTCGCGCGCCGAGATTCCCGGCGGCGGCTTCTCCGGCGAGGTGCTGTTCCGCGAGATCTTCGACCGCTACCGGCTGCCGATGACGATGTCGGTGATCCAGGGCGAAGTCAGCAAGGACGGCATGTACCCCAGGCTGAGCGCCGAGCTTGAGCCGATCGCGCGCAAGATCTTCGCGCAGCCCTATGTCGAGGTGGCCAGCCATACCTTCTCGCATCCGTTCGAGTGGTCGCGCACGGTGCCGGCACAGCCAGGGCAGCCAACGCAATCCAGCGGCGCCGCCGTGGTCGAGGGCGACGAGGCCTTCCACCTGAGCATCCCCGGCTACAGCATGGACCTGAACCGCGAGATCGGCGGCTCGATCGACTACATCAACCGCACGCTGGCCCCGGCCGGCAAGCCGGTCAGCATGCTGCTGTGGTCGGGAGACTGCCAGCCGCCGGCCGAGGCGCTGCGGCTCACCGAGAAGGCGCGCGTGCTCAACATGAACGGCGGCGATACGCTGATCACGCGCAGCAACCCGAGCTGGACCGCGATTGCGCCGCTGGGCATCAACAAGCCCGGCGGCACCTTCCAGGTGTTTGCGCCCAACCAGAACGAGAACGTCTACACCAACCTCTGGCACGGCCCGTTCTATGGCTTCGAGCGCGTGATCGAGACCTACGAGCTGACCGACAAGCCTTATCGCTTCAAGCCGGTCAACATCTACTACCACAGCTATTCGGGCACCAAGGCCGCGTCGCTGAAGGCGCTGCGCAAGGTCTATGACTATGTGCTGGCGCAGCCGCTGCTGCCGCTGCACTCGACCGACTACGTGCGCAAGGTGCTCGACTGGCAGGAAATGGCCGTGGCGCGGGACGTGGGCGATGGCCAGCCGGGCGGCACCGGTGCCGAATGGATCGTGCGCGGCGACGGCAACCTGCGCAACCTGCGCTGGAGCGGCGCCGGCATGCCCGACGTGGGCGCGGCGCATGGCGTGACCGGCACCTCGCCGGCACCGGGCGGCGGCGTCTACCTGCACCTGGATGGCGGCGATGCGCGCTTCGCCGTGCGCGACACAGTCACCGCCCCGGCCGCGCCGCAGCTGGCCGAAGCCAACGGCATCGTGCGCGACTGGTCGCAGCGCGATGGCGTCACGCGCTTCGCCTTCAGCGGCTATTTCAAGCCATTCTTCCGTCTTGCCAACGCCGGCAACTGCCGTGTGAGCGTCGATGGCAAGCCCGTACAGGCCGTCCGCGAGCGCAACACGCTGCGCGTGGATACCGCACCCGTCACCGATCCGAACCATGCCAGGCAACAAGTCGAAGTCCGCTGCGCCGGTTGAGCGCGAGCGGCTGCTGCCGCCGGCGCTGGTGCTGACTTTCACCGCGATGGTGGGGATCGGCCTGGCGCTGATGTTCCCGCGCGAGACCCTGCGCGAGCGCCTGCTGGGCCAGGGCCGCACCATCGACGGGCTGACCATGGCCTACCTGGAAGCCTGGTGGAAGGTCACGCCCGACGACCCCGGTTTCATGGGCGTGCTGGCCGAACAATACGCGCGCACCGGCCGGCTGGAAGAGGCGCAGGCCATGCTGGCGCGCATGCAGGCGGTGCAGGGCACCGACCTGTCGGGCCAGATCCTGCGCACGCGCATCGAGATCGCGCAGCAGCGCGCCTGGGCCGCGCTGCCGGATACGCCCGAGCGCGAACAGAACCTGGTGCAGCTGCGCAGCCTGCTGGACCAGGCTGCCGCGCGCAGCTGGGGGCTGGCCGACCTGCAAACGCTGGCCACACAGTCGCGCCAGGCCGGCGCCCAGGACGCGATGTGCAAGTTCTATGCGGCGCTGGCCAGCCAGGACCGCAACAACGCGGCCTTCTGGAACCGCCAGCTGGCCGACATGGCGATCGCGGGCGGCGACTATCGCAACGCCGCCAACGCCTTGTTCGCGCAGCAGGCGGCCGCCACCACGCTGGCCGAGCGGCGCGCGCTGTTCCTGAAGGCGGTGCAGACGCTGCAGTCAGGCAACCTGCTGGACGAAGCGCTGGCGCAGGCCGAGCGCCACGGCGGCAAGCTGCTGGACGATCCGGAGGTGCTGCGCTACCTGACGAAGCTGGCGCTGGCGGCCAACAAGCCGGAGCAGGCCAGCCGCTATGTCGAGCGGCTGCTGAAGGTCTCGGCGCGCACGCGCGATGCCGGCCCGGCGGCGCTGGCCGCACGCCAGGCCGAGGCGCGGCGCATCGCCGCCAGCCAGCCGTGGGCCGAGCGCGGCCTGGTCTTCCTCGACGGGCCGCGCGGCCTGGCCTTGCGTGAAGCGCTGGCCGCTTCCGGCCAGCTGGGTACGCGCAAGATTGCGGCGCAAGCTGCTGCGCCCGCGCAGGCGCCGGCGGAGCCAGCCGACAAGCCGTTCAACGCCGACGACTACGAACTCGCCTATCGCGTGTTCCTGTCGGCCGGCAAGCTCGACCAGGCGCAGCGCGTGGCCGAGACCGCGGTGCGCCGGCTGCCGGGCGAGGCGATCTGGCGCGAACGGCTGGCGCAGGTGGCCGAATGGAACCGCCAGCCGGCCGTGGCCCTGAAGAGCTGGCTCGACTATGCCCGCGCCACCAACGACGAGCGCGCGTGGGATGCAGTGATGCGGCTCGCCCCGGGCCTGTCCGACGATCGCGCCTACCTGGCCGCGCTGCGCCACCGCGCGGGCGGCTCGGACCTGAAGACCGTGGACGAGGTGGTGGCCGCCTACGAACGCCTGGGCGAGCCGGAAGAGGCCATGCGCTTCCTCGAAGGCCTGAGCCACGGCCCCAGGGCGCGCGAAATCTTGGAACGTCACGCCGCCCTGGCCGAGCGCGCCGGCAAGGACGAGCGCGCGTTCCAGATCTATACGCAGCTGCAGCAGCGCTTCGGCCCGCGCCCAGCCTATGCGCTGAAGCTCGCCAACCTGCTCTATGTGCGCGGCAAGCTGGCGCAGGCGCTGGACGCCATGCTGCCGGCGCGTGCCACGGCCGGGAAGGATGACATCCTCTACTGGCGCACCTTTACCGAGCTGGCGCGGCTGAACCAGCGCGACGACCTGCTCAAGGACGGCTATCGCCAGCTGATGCTGGCGGCGGCGCAGACGCAGGACGAGCACTGCATGGAGATGCCGGCGGGCCCGGCGCGCAACGACTGCCTGGACGAGGTCCGCGACACGCAGGAGGCGGATTTCTCCAACCTGATCGCCTACTACGACAAGGCCCCGATCGACGCCGGCCGCATCGCCGAGGCCGACTGGCGCCGCGGCGGCAAGCCGGAATCGCTGGAACTGGCGCTGTACTACTACACGCGTGCCCACGCCTACCGGCGTATCGGGCGCCTGTTGCAGGACATGACGCCCGAGCAGCGCCAGGCGGCAGCGCAGTCGAGCCGCTTCCTGATGCGGCGCGCGGAGTACTACCGCGTGACCGGCCAGCGCGACCAGGCCCTGGCCGACCTGCGCCGCGCCGCGGGCCTGCGCGATGCCGACAGCGAAACGCTGGCGGCGCTGCTGTGGATGCTGGTCGACCAGGGCAGCGATACCGAGGTGCGCGCGGTGATGCGCCGCGTCAAGGACGACGCGGAAGACAACCCCGACCTGTGGGGCGCCTTTGCCGCGGGCCATATGCGTTTCCAGGACGGGCGCGCAGCCATGCACTACCTGCGCAAGCTCAACGACGGCAAGAGCGCCGACCCGCTCTGGCTCAGCCTGATGGCCGATGCCTATGAAGCCATCGGCCAGACCGACATGGCCTGGCGCGTGCGCCGCCAGGCCTGGATCGACCTGCACCACGGCTGGTCCCAGGGCGGGGTGCGCTATGCCCGGCTGCGGCCCGATAACACCGACGGTGACGAAGAGTACGAGAACGAGTCCGGCGCGCCTTCGCGCGCGGACCTGCGCCGCCAGACCGTGGCGCTGGGGCAGATCTTTGCCTCGGGCGAGGTCTCGCGCGCGCTGGTGATCCAGATGCTGCGCGCGGACCGCGCTTCCACGGCGGCGCGCGAACTGGTGCCGCCGCTGGCGGGCGCGCCGTCGCAGCTGGGCGAGGTGGCCGGGCTGCCGCCGCTGCGCGAGCCCGCGTCGGCGGAGGTCGCACGCAATGCGGCCCGCCGCGATGCCGCGCTGTCCGCTGCCGGGCGCGATGCCGCGCTGGCATGGGCGATGTCGGCGGAATCCAACGAACTGGCGCGAAGCTGGCTGGCCCGCCAGTACGTCAACCGGCTGCAGCGACCGGCCTATGCCGAGGTGGCGATCGCGCTGGACCGGCAGGACATGAACAGCCTTGACCGCATCCTGGAGCGCCAGGCCGGCCGCGTGCCGGTGGCCAACCAGATCGAGGCCAACCAGCGCCTGGACCGCATCAGCACCGCGCAGACGCTGGCCTTCGAGACCCAGGAACGGGCCCGTTCCGACGACACGCTGCAGGACACCCTGCAGGAGACGCTGCTCTACAACGCCCAGGCGATCGAGCCGCGCGTGAGCTTCATGCACCAGAAGCCGCTGGAGTACACCGAAGGCAGCCTCGCGGGCGGCGTGCGCCTGTGGGACGGGTATGACCTGAACCTGCGCGGCACCTGGCGCGACCAGCGCAGCACCGATCCGCAGCAGCTGGTGAACGTGCCGTCGTCCGACCGGCGCGCCGACCTGTCGCTGGGCTATCGCGACAACAGCAAGCGCTGGCGTGCCACGGCAGGCTACCGCGAGGGACTGGACACAATGGCGACCGCGCGCTTCTTCGGCGAGTGGAACCAGCAGGGCCGGCTGCAGTTCAGCACGCTGGCCGGGCTGAACCAGCCGGCCGATGAATCGGCGCCGCTGCGCGTGGGCGGGGCCAAGGACGTCGTGGGGCTGGGCGCAACCTGGCGCTTCGGCCTGCGCGAGTTCGTCGGCGCGCGCATCGAGTACAGCAGCTTCCGCGGGCAGGACCGCAGCGCGCTCGGGCATGGCATGGTCTATGACGTCGAGGCCGGCTACAAGATCCGCACCTCGTATCCGGACTACACCGTGCGCGTGGTCGGCACGCATGCCAACTACAGCGCCAACGGCGGCAGCCTGACGCCGCGCATGGCGTCGCTGGTGCCGGTCGACGACGAAGCCACGCCGGCGTTCTACATGCCGCAGGGCTTTACGCAGGCCGGCGTGCTGTTCGGCTTCGGCACTGAGCTGCTGGACGAGTACACACGCAAGTGGCGGCCGTTCGGTGAAGTGGGGCTGCTGCGCGACACGCGCGCACGGCAGAACTTCCGCGTGCAGGGCGGGGTGGCCGGATCGGTATTCGGCAATGACCACCTGGCGCTGTATATCTCGCACGAGACCGCGGCGCGCAACGGTGGCAGGCCGCTGACGGAACTGGGAATGCGCTATCGCTGGCTGTACTGAGCCGGCGGCAGCGGATGGCAGGGATCGGGTAACAACAGGACATGGAAAAGGGGATGAAGATGAACAAGCAAACCACGGCAATGACGGGCAAGACAGCGGCCAGGCGGCTGGCGGCATGGTGCGGCGCGCTGGGCGCGGCACTGTGGCTGGCGGCTTGCGCGGTGACGGATGTCGGCCGCGCGCCGGCGCTGGCCCGCGGCGAGACCATCGCGGTGCTGCCGATCGTGAACTACACCGAGACGCCGCAGGCCGGCCTGCGCGCCGAGGCGATTGCCGAGAGCCTGCTGAAGACCGGCGGCGTGGCCAGCCTGAAGCGTTATCCGGCCAGCCTCAACCCGGAAACGCTGTTCGAGCCGGCCGAGCGCGAAGCCGTGGGCAAGGCGCTGGAATGGGCGCGTGCCGAGAAGGCCCGCTACGCGCTGACCGGCGCGGTGCAGGAATGGCGCTACAAGGTGGGCGTGGACGGCGAGCCCGCGGTCGGCATCTCGCTGCAGCTGCTGGACGTGAACAGCGGTGAAGTGGTGTGGTCGGCCACCGGCAGCGACAGCGGCTGGAGCCGCGCCTCGCTGTCGGGCACCGCGCAGAAGCTGCTGCGCCGCCTGCTGGCGCCGCTGATGCAGGGCTGAGGCGGCAAGCCATCAGGAAGAGGCTGCACACCGATGCGGCGATGCAATAGTTGAAGCAAGGGGATGAGCGTGGCCAATACGGCTGACAAGACATATCGCGCGCGGCAAGGACAGGGCATCGGCCTGGGTGGGCGCTATGCGCGCCTGCTGGCGCCGGCGGTCAGCGGGCGCGCGGCCGTGGTGGAACTGGTGGTGGCCATGCTGGTGGCAATGGGGCTGGCGTGGCTGGTGTTGCCGCAGAACCCGCTGCTGCTCGGCATGGGCTTTCCGTGGGCCTGGCTGCTGCCGGTGATCCTGGCGCTGCGCTACGGCACGCTGATCGGCGTGGGCAGCGTGCTGATGCTGCTGGGCGGCTGGTACTTCTACCAGCAGACCGGCGTGATGGCAGGGCCGTTCCCGCGCCTGTTCTTCCTCGGCGGGCTGCTGCTGGTGCTGGTGGCCGGGCAGTTCGGCGATATCTGGGGCACGCGCCTGGCGCGCGCCCGCGCCGTGAACCGCTACCTGGACGAACGCCTGGCGGCGCTGACCAAGAACCACTACCTGCTGCGGATCTCGCATGAGCGGCTGGAAAACGACCTGCTGGCGCGGCCCACCACGCTGCGCGACACGCTGTCGCAGCTGCGCAGCGTGGCGCTGGACGAGGCCGCGCGCACCGGCCAGGTGCTGGCCGGCGCGCAGCCGATGCTGCAGGTGGTGGCGCAGGCCTGCCAGCTTGAGGCAGCCGCGCTCCATGCCTGCGATGGCGAGCACGTGGATGGCGCCCCGGTCGCCAGCATCGGCCCGGAATTCACGCTCGACACCACCGACCCGCTGGTGCGCCACTGCCTGGACACGCGCCAGCTGGCGCACCTGCGCGCCGACGGCCTGCAGCATGGCGCGCAGACACGCTATGTGGCGGTGGCGCCGGTGCTGGCCGGCTCCGACCACCTGATCGGCCTGCTGGTGGTCGAGCGCATGCCGTTCCTGTCGCTGACCTACGAGAACCTGCAGATGCTGATGGTGCTGCTGGGCTACTACGCCGACGGCGTGGAGCACGCCGGCGCCACCCGCACCATCCAGGCGGCGCTGCCGGCCTGCCCATACCCGTTTGCGCTGGACTATGCGCGTCTGTCGCGGCTGCGGCGCGAGACCGGCATCGAAAGCTCGGTGGTGGCGCTGGTGTTCGACGCGGATCCGGAGCGCGATGCGCTGTTCGAGCAGGTGGTGCGCAGCCGGCGCGCGCTGGATGTGGCGTGGCCGGTGGTCAACGCCCATCACCGCGCCATGCTGACGCTGATGCCGCTGTCCGATGCGCAGGCGGTGGCGGCCTACCTGGTGCGCATCGAAGACATGCTGCGCGCGCAGTTCGGCACCGATTTCACCAGTGCGGGCATCGGCGTCTATACGCTGGCGGTGCCCGGCGCCGGCTCGGAAGACGCGCTGGTCAAACTGCTGCGCCGGGCCCAGGTGGATGGCGCGATCGCGCCGGCCACGCTGCCGGCCGGGGAAGCGCCCCATGTTTAAGCTCGGCGCCAGCGGGCTCGCCGCCCAGATCGCCGCGCTGGCGCTGCTGGCGCGCGCCGGCAACAGCACCGCGCTGCTGCTGGCCTTCTTCGGCATGCAGGCGGTGGCCGCCGCGCTGACCGCGCTGCTGCTGTGGCGCCTGCTGCCGCGGCGCTTTCGCGTGCCGTTCGGGTGGAGCTATGGCTTTCTCGCGCTGTTCTGCTTCTTCGTGCCGCTGGGCGGCGCGCTGGTGTGCCTGGGCAGCTACCTGTTCTCGAAGCTGTTCCCGCGGCGCGTGGACACCAGCGGCATCGGCACCGTGGGCTTGCCCGAGTTCGTCACGCACCTGATGTCGCGCGTCACGCACGGCGGCGGCGCGCGCCTGCGTGCGCAGCTGGGCAATGCGCGCGCGCCCCTGCCCGAGCGCATGACCGCGCTGGTGGCGATGCAGTCGATGCCGGCGCGCACCGCCAGCCCGGTGCTGCGCGAACTGCTGGCCGACAGCGTCGACGACGTGCGGCTGCTGGCCTACGGCATGCTGGACGGCGCCGAGAAGCAGCTGACCCAGCAGATCCTGGCCGAGCTGCCGCGCCTGGAGAGCGCCAACAGCGCCAGCGAGCGCGCCGAGATCAGCAAGCGGCTGGCCGACCTGTACTGGGAACTGATCTACCAGAACCTGGTGCAGGGCGACGTCTACCGCTACACCGCCAGCCAGGTCGAGCGCTACGCCAGCGCGGCGCTGGCGCATGACGACAGCAATGCCTCGCTGTGGTACATGCGCGGGCGCCTGGCACTGGCGCGCAATGCCCCGCGCGAGGCGCGTGAATGGCTGCAGCGCGCCGAATCCCTCGGCTTCGCGCGCGAACGCGTGCTGCCGCACCTGGCCGAAGCCGCCTACCTGGAACGCGACTATGCCGCGGTGCGCCAGCTGATGGCATCGTTTGACAGCCCCTCGCCGCTCCCGCTGGTGCGGCCCCTGCTGCGGTACTGGCAATCATGAGCGAGATCCTGGTAAAAGGGACGTCGGCCGACGTCATGTTGCTGCTCGAAGGCACCTTCCCGTATGTGAGCGGAGGGGTGTCGAGCTGGGTCAACCAGATGATCCGCGCGTTCCCGGACCTGCGCTTCGGCATCGTCTTTATCGGCAGCCGGCGCGAGGACTATGGCGACATGGCCTACCAGCTGCCGCCCAACGTGGTGCACCTGGAAACGCACTACCTGTACGACTTCCCGCCGCCGCCGCTGGTCCAGGGCAGCACCGGCGATGCCAAGGCGTTCGACGCCTCGGACCGCCTGCACGAGCTGCTGCGCGACCCGGGCCGCGAGGCCGAGGCCGGCGCCATGATGCGCGAGCTGATGCCGGCGCTGCGCGAGGGCGGAGCGCTGGGCGAGGACGCCTTCCTGTACAGCCGCCGCGCCTGGCAGACCATCACCGAGCAATACCGGCGCTTCTGCACGGACCCGTCGTTCACGGACTATTTCTGGACCGTGCGCATCATGCACAAGCCGCTGTGGCAGCTGGTGCGCATTGCCGACAACCTGATCCCGGCGCGGGTCTACCACACGGTTTCCACCGGCTATGCGGGCTTTCTCGGGGCGCTGCTGCGCCACCGCAACCAGCGCCCGCTGCTGGTGTCGGAGCACGGCATCTACACCAAGGAACGCAAGATCGACCTGTTCCAGAGCCAGTGGATCCGCGACAACCGCAATGTGTTCGAGCGCGACATCTCCCAGATCAGCTACTTCCGCGAACTGTGGGTGCGCTTCTTCGAGACCATCGGCCGGGTCTGCTACGACGCCGGCGACGACATCGTCGCGCTGTACGAGGGCAACCGCCGCCGCCAGGTGCAGGACGGCGCGCCTGAGGTGCGCACGCGCAGCATCCCCAACGGCATCGACCTGCCGCGCCTGGCGCCGCTGCGCGCGCGCCGCAAGCCGGGCGTGCCGCCGGTGCTGTGCCTGATCGGCCGGGTGGTGCCGATCAAGGACGTCAAGACCTTCATCCGCGCCATGCTGACGGTGGTGCGCGAGTACCCCGAGGCCGAAGGCTGGATCGCCGGCCCCGAGGACGAGGATCCCGACTACGCGCGTGAATGCCGCAGCCTGGCCGAGAGCCTGGGCCTGGGCCAGAAGGTCAAGTTCCTGGGCTTCCAGCGCATCGACGCGCTGCTGCCGCAGGTGGGCGTGCTGGTGCTGAGCTCGATCAGCGAGGCGCTGCCGCTGGTGGTGCTGGAAGGCTTTGCCGCCGGCGTGCCGTGCGTGACCACCGACGTGGGCTCATGCCGCGAGCTGCTGTTCGGCCTGCCCGGCGAGGACGCCGCGCTGGGCTCGGCCGGCGAGGTGGTGCGCATTGCCGATCCCGCGGCCCTGGCCGCGGCGGCGCTCGGGCTGCTGCAGGACCCGGCGCGCTGGCAGGCGGCCCAGGCCGCCGGCGTGGCGCGCGTGGAGCGCTACTACACCCAGGACCGCATGGTGGGCAGCTACCGCGAACTGTATCAACGGCTGATGGCGCAGGCAGACGGCGCCGGGCCTGGCGGACCTGAGCGGCAGGGCGGCGGCAACCCCGCGCGCTGCCCGGTCCACGGAGGAGCCTGAGCATGGCTGGCATTGGATTCGAGCTGCGCAAGATGCTGCGGCGGGACAACCTGTCGGGCATGCTGAGCGCCTACGCGTATGCCGGCATCATCAGCTCCGGGCCGTGGATCCTGTCGATCGTCGGCATCCTGTTGATCGGCATGCTGAGCCTGCCCTTCGTGGTGCCGGGCTCGCTGATCACGCAGTTCCAGGTGTCCGTGACCTACCTGATTGCCGGCAGCCTGATCCTGACCGGGCCGATGCAGCTGGCGTTCACGCGCTTCACCTCGGACCGGTTGTTCGAGAAGCGCGACCACCTGGTCCTGAGCAACTACCACGCGGTGGCACTGCTGTCGACGGTGCTGTCGGGCGGCATCGGCGTGGCGTGCGCGGTATTCAGCTTCGGCGAGCAGTCGGTGCTGTACCGGCTGCTGATGGTGGCGGGCTTCGTGGTGCTGAGCAATATCTGGATTGCCGCGATCTTCCTGTCGAGCATGAAGCAGTACAAGGCCATCGTATGGACCTTCCTGCTGGGCTACGCGATCTCGGTCGGCGCCGCGCTGGTGCTGCGCGGCCACGGGCTGGAAGGGCTGCTGGGCGGTTTCGCCGCCGGCCAGCTGTGCCTGCTGACCGGCATGGTGACGCTGATCTACCGCAACTACACCAGCCGCCAGTTCATGTCGTTCGAGGTGTTCCAGCGCCGCCATGCGTACCCCAGCCTGGTGGCGATCGGCCTGCTCTACAACCTGGGCATCTGGATCGACAAGTTCATGTTCTGGTACGCGCCCTCCACCGGGCAGCAGGTGATCGGGCCGCTGCATGCGTCGATCATCTACGACATCCCGGTGTTCCTGGCCTACCTGGCGATCATCCCGGGCATGGCGGTGTTCCTGGTGCGCATCGAGACCGATTTCGTCGAGTACTACGACGCGTTCTACAACGCGGTGCGCGGCGGCAGCTCGCTCGAGCATATCGAGGACATGCGCAACACCATGGTCCAGACCATCCGGCTGGGTTTGTACGAGATCGTCAAGGTGCAGGCCATCGCCGCGCTGCTGCTGTTCGCGGTGGGCGTGTGGGTGCTGCGGCTGCTGGGCATTTCCGAGCTGTACCTGCCGCTGCTGTACGTGGACGTGATCGGTGCCAGCCTGCAGGTGGTGCTGCTGGGGGTGCTCAACATCTACTTCTACCTGGACCGCCGCCGCGAGGTGCTGCTGCTGACCGCGACCTTCGTGGTGCTGAACTTCGCGCTGACGCTGCTGACGCTGCACCTCGGGCCGGCCTGGTACGGCTACGGCTTTGCGGTGTCGCTGCTGGTGGTGGTGGCGCTGGCGCTGTACCTGCTGGACCGCAAGCTGGACCGGCTGGAGTACGAGACCTACATGCTGCAATAGGCCCTGCCGCCATCGTGCGCCCGGCTCCCGGGGCGGCACGATGGCGGCAAGGATGATGCAGATCGAAAGACGATCGCGGAGGGATCGGCGCAGTTGCCGCCGCCACCCCTCGTCGGGGCATCTCGACGGAAGGGCCTGCGATTGGGTAACATGGCGGCAGCCGGCGGGCTTCGGCCTGGCCCGTCGGATCAGATCGACGGCCGCGCCCCCCTGGGGGTGAATATGAGGAATGACTTGCCGGCCGAGCCGTCGACATGCCGTGGCAGAGACCGCAGTTGCAGTCGGAAGCTGGCAGAAGGATGTAGAGGTATGCGAATTGCCTCCGTGGAGGATGATCCGGATCAGGCCGAACTGATCCGGCAGATATTGAGCGAAGCCGGCTTCGAGTGCGAGTCCTTCGCCAACGGCGCGGACTTTCTGCGCGCGCTGCGCGAGCGCGCCTATGACCTGTTGCTGGTCGACTGGCAGTTGCCGGGCACCAGCGGCTATGAGCTGGTCAGCTGGGTGCGGCAGAAGTCCGGCAATATGCCGCCGATCCTGTTCGTCACCAGCCGCACCGCAGAATCCGATATCGTCGACGGCCTGACGGTGGGCGCCGACGACTACATGCTCAAGCCCATCCGCGCCGGCGAGCTGATCGCCCGCGTGCGCTCGCTGCTGCGCCGCGCCTACCCCGAGGCCGCGCAGGAAGTGGAGCTGATCCGGCGCGGCAACTACACCGTCGATACCCACGCGCGCACCATCACCATCGGCGGCGAGCCGGCGCTGTTGTCCCCGCGCGAATATGAGCTGGCCCTGTTCCTGTTCCGCAATACCGGGCGCCTGCTGGCGCGCGAGGTGATGGAGCAGGCCGTCTGGGGCCGCGCCATGGGCGCGGGCTCGCGCACGCTGGATACGCATATCTCGCGGCTGCGCCTCAAGCTGGCGCTGCGCCCCGAGAACGGCGTGCGGCTGACCTCCGTGTACTCGCACGGCTATCGCTTTGAAGAGGCTTCCGGGGCAGATGTGGAGGCGGATGAGGCCGGGGCGGATGCTTAGAACCCGTTTCACCATGAAAAAGGGGCGCGAAGGCTGCTGCCGGGCCGCAGGACTAGGCGTGGCCGACGCGGCGTGGTCATTCCACGCAAGGAGGCTGCAACAACGCCATGCGGCCCGGCAGCAGCCTTCCCTTCGGGTTCAAGCCAGGCGCGGCGCATGCGTCGTTACGGGCCTTGACCTTGGAATGACCAAGGCCGGCGGCCCGCGCCTAGCCTGCGCCGCGCCTGGCTTGAACGCGTCCCCTCTTTCATGATGAAACGGGTTCTTATGCGGATTGGATGTGCCGCGCTGGCCCTGCTGGCCGGCATGGCGGTTCCGGCGCACGCCGGGCCCGCGGGCGCGGAAGGCGCCGATTTTATCTACCTGGTGGAGCCGGGCGATACGCTGATCGGCCTGGCCTCGCGCTACATGGCGTCCGAGCAGGGGTGGCGCACGCTGCAGCGCCTGAATGGCGTGGCCGATCCGTACCGGCTGGTGCCCGGCTCGCGCCTGCGCATCCCGCTCAGCCAGATTCCCGAGCAGGCCGCCTCGGCGCGCGTGGTCCATGTGGCCGGCGCGGTCCGCGCCAATGGCCGGCCGGTGCAGGCCGGCATGACGCTGGACGAAACCACGCGCATCGAGACCCCCGCGGGCGGCTCGGTCACGCTGGAGCTGCCGGACCGCAGCCGCGTCACGGTGCCGCCGGCCACCACGCTCTCGGTCAGCCGGCTGCGCACGTTCGCGCGCAGCGGCCTGACCGACACCGTGATCCGCATCGACAAGGGTGCCGCCGATACGCGCGTGGCACCGCAGGGCGGCGGCGTCGGGCGCTTCGAGCTGCATACGCCGATGATGGTGACCGGCGTGCGCGGCACCCGCTACCGGGTCTCGGCAGACATGGCAGGAAGCCGCAGCGAGGTGCTGGAAGGGCGCGTCGGCGTCAGTGCGGCGCGGGGCGCCCGCGCCAGGCCGGCAGCGGAGCGCGCCATGACCGCGGCGGCTTCGGTCGGTGCCGGCTATGGCATCGGCGTGTCGGCCGGCGGCAAGCTGTCGCAGCCGGTGGCGCTGCTGCCGGCGCCGGCCCTGCTGCCCCCGGCCGAAACCGTGCTGGGCCCGTCCTTCGAGGCCGCCTGGCAGCCGGTGCCGGGCGCCACCGCCTACCGCGTGCTGGTGGCGCGCGATGCGGCGCTGAGCGAACTGGTCTGGACCGGCACCGCCAGTGGCGCCACTGCCACGACCGCGCGCGTCGACGGCCTGCCCGAGGGCACGCTGTACCTGAGCGTCAGCGCCATCGACAAGCACCAGCTGACTGGCCACGACGCCCAGGCACCGGTGTCGGTGCGGCTGAACCCGCCGGCGCCGTTCACGCAGCAGCCTGCCGCCGATGCGGTGCGCTATGCCGACGCCGTCGCCTTCGAATGGGCCAACGTGCCGAGCGCGGCGCGCTACGAACTGGCGCTGGCCGCCGATCCGGCCTTTACGCGCGATGCCGCGGTGCAGGCGGCCTCCGACCCCGCCGCCACGCAAGCGCTGGTGCCGGGCCGCTGGTGGTGGCGCGTGCGCAGCGTCGATGCGGCGGGCCGGCCGGGCCCGTGGTCGGACGCGGTCCCGTTCAGCGTCGAACCCAAGCCGCCCGTGCCGACCCTGCAGGACGACGGCGGCGCGCTGCATATCGGCTGGCCCGAGGGCAGCGGCGCCGGCGCGGGCTACCGGGTCCAGGTTTCGGCCGATGCCGGCTTTGCCACGCTGCTGGCCGACGAGCACACCACCACCAACACCATTGACCTGCCGCGCCCCGCGCCCGGCGTCTATTTCATCCGCGTGGCACGTGCGGCGCCGGGGGTGACACCTGACCCGGCGGCGTTCTCCGCGCCGCAGCGCATTGAAGTCAATGCCCTCCTGCGCGACTCGCAGGGCGGCGCAATCGGGTCGGGCGACCGGCCGGACGGTGGTGGCCGCATCCGGCTCAACTGACGCGCCAGGCCCGGCACCGGCCGCGCCCGGGCACGCTTTCGGGCAGCGCACGCTGATCGAATGGTGCCTGCTGCTTGCGGCCGTGCTGGCCCTGGTGGTGCTGGCCGCGCGCCAGGGCTGGGCCGAGCGCGCCGACCTGGCCGCCTACGACATCGCCATCAGCGCCCAGCATCATCCGGCCCGCGACGACATCGTCATCGTCGGCATCGATGACGCCAGCATCACCGCCATCGGCCGCTGGCCGTGGCGCCGCGCGGTGCTGGCGCAGCTGGTCGAGCGCATCGCCGCCGGCCGGCCGCGCGTGATCGGCGTGGACGTGATCCTGTCCGAGCGCGACACCCGCTATCCGCAAGACGACGCCGTGCTGGCCCGCAGCCTGGCCCAGGCCGGCAACGTGGTGCTGCCGGTGGTGGCCGAATCCGGACCCGCCGGCATGCTGGTGCGCTACCCGCTGGCCGGGCTGGGCGCCGCGGTGGGGCATATCAACATGGTGGTCGATACCGATGGCGTGGCGCGCCAGGTCTATCTGAGCGAGGGGCCCCATCCGGTGGCCGCCGCCGGCGTGCCGCACCTGGCCGCGGTGATGGCGGGGTTCGGGCGCGCCGGAGAGCCGCCCGGCATCGCGCGCCAGGAGCCGGCCCGGATCACCGAAGCCAACGGCTGGGAGCGCAGCGGCCGCCTGCGCATCCCGTATGCCGGCCCGCCCGGCACCTTTGCCCGCGTGTCGGCGCGCGACGTGCTGGACGGCCGCACCAATCCCGCCATCTTTGCCGGCAAGGCCGTGCTGATCGGCGCGCTCGCCACCGGCATGGGCGACGTGCTGCCGACGCCCGTGTCGCGCGATGGCCGCGGCATGAGCGGGGTGGAGATCCTGGCCAATACCGTGCAGGCGCTGACCGACGGCGATGCCATCGTGGCGGTGCCGCGCGCGTGGCAGGTCGGCGGCACGCTGCTGGCGGTGCTGCTGGCCGCACTGGCCGCGCTGCGCCTGCCCCCGCGCGGCGCGCTGGTGGCCACCGGGCTGCTGCTGGCCGCCCTGCTGGGCGGCTCGCTGTTGCTGCTGGCGCTGGCGCGGCTATGGTTTGCACCCGCCGCCGCGGCGCTGGGCTGCGTGCTGTTCTACCCGCTGTGGAGCTGGCTGCGCCAGGAGGCGGCCCTGCGCTTCCTTACCGACGAACTGGCGCGGCTGGAACGCGAACCCGGCCTGATTGCCGCGCCGCGCCATGCCGGCGCCACGCTCGACAGCCGCATGCGCGCCGTCTACAGCATGAGCGCGCAGCTGCGCGGCACGCGCCGCTTCCTGTCCGATGGCCTGGAAAGCCTGCCCGATGCCACCGCGATCTGCGACCTGGACGGCGCCGTGATGCTGGCCAACCGGCGCTGCGTGGCGCTGGCGCCCGCGGTGCTGGACGGCGAGCCCGCTCATGCGCCGGGCGCGGCCGGGCCGCCGCGGGCCGCCATCCGCGCGCTGATCGAGGCAATCTTTCCCGCGCCGGCACCGGCCCTGGCGTACTGGCAGTCGCTGCACGACCGCCACGCCGGCGCCCGCATCGCTCCGGTCCCGGTTCCCGACGGCGGCATCGAGGTGGCCGGGCGCGGCGACCGCCGCTACCTGCTGCATGGCGCGCCGCTGCACGCCGAGGCCGGCGCCGTGGCCGGCCTGATCGTCAGCGTGATCGACATCACCGCGATCCGCATTGCCGAGCGCCAGCGCGAGCAGATGCTGCGCTTCCTGTCGCACGACATGCGCTCGCCGCAGGCATCGATCCTGGCCTTGATCGAGCTGCATGAGCGCCGCGCGCGGCGCGATGGGGCAGCCGCCGGCGACGTCGCCACGGACAGCGGCGTGCTGGCACGCATCGCCGCCCATGCACGCCGCACGATGACGCTGGCCGACGATTTCATCAGCGTCGCGCGCGCGGAGTCGAAGACCCTGGCGTTCATGGAAGTGGAATTGGGCGGCCTGGTGCTGGATGCGACGGACCAGCTCTGGGCACTGGCCAAGGCCCGCGAAGTGACGCTGCAGATCGACCTGCCTGACGAGCCCGCGGTGCTGCAGGGTGAACCGACGCTGCTGGCGCGCGCCATCGCCAACCTGGTCAGCAATGCGATCAAGTTCAGCCCGCAAGGGGGGACCGTGACGGTCTCGCTCACGCGTGAGCCGGGCAGCTTTGTCGTTGCCGTGCAGGACCATGGGCCGGGAATTGCCGAGGCCGACCAGGCACGATTGTTCGAACCGTTCGCGCGCTTGCATGAGGGGCAGCAGGGCGCGCCGGAAGGCGCGGGTCTGGGGCTGGTGCTGGTGCGGGCCGTGGCCGAGCGGCATGGCGGCAAGGCCAGCGTGCGCAGCGCGGCTGGGGCGGGGGCGGTGTTCCGTATCGAATTGCCTGTGGCCTGAGCGGCACGCCAACGGCCGCAAGCCACGTTACGGCTGCCGACACAATTGTTGGCAGTCGTCACAGGGGGATTTGCGTAGCATCGGATTGCCGCTGGAGCCGCATCCGGTGGTCTTCGCGCCCACGCCAGCTCCCCCAATTGCCGTAACTGGCGTGGGCGGCTTTTTTGGGGGCCCCTGAACTCAGTACCCGCCTTGCCCAGCACGCCTCTTTGCCTCTGGCAATCGCGGGCGTGGCTGGACCAGATCGACCTTGTGCCGATTCCACCATCCCGGCTGGGCCAGCGCGATTTCTACTTGCTTTACCGAACGGCGGAGTGGCCCGGCCTCGCCGCAGACATTGCCCGGATCACGCGGACGGTGCCCACGCGGGAGCTCGTCCCAGCGATTCGCGCCATGCTGCCTGGGTTGCCGGCGGATGCGATCACCGCTGACACGGCTGAATCTGCCTCAGTCCCTACGCCTTGAACGTCAAGACAAAGCGCGTCCTTCCTCCCTCCGATTCCACTCCAATCCCCCCACCATGCGCAGCCACAATCGCCTGCGTAATCGCCAGCCCCAGCCCGGCGCCATCGGACTCGGGCCGCGCCCGCGACTTGTCGGCACGGAAGAACCGATCGAACAGCGATGGCAGCAACTCCGGCCGGATCGTGTCGCCCTCGTTCTCGACCACCACCGTCACCGCCTCGGCGGAGGGCAGAATCTCCACCACAATGCCCTTGCCCGCCGGCGTATGCCGCAGCGCATTCGACAGCAGGTTGCTCAATGCCCGCCGCAGCATCAGCCGGTCGCCGGTGATGCGGCCACGGCCGCGCAGGGCCATGCGCACACCCTTGTCCTCGGCCAACGCATCGTAGAAATCGAACAGCGCAGTGACTTCATCAGCCACCTCGATCGGCTCGGCGTTCGGCAGGGTGATGCCGTGCTCCATCTTCGCCAGGTAGAGCATGTCCGACACCATGCGCGACAGGCGCTGCAGCTCTTCCACGTTGGACGCCAGCACGTCGCGGTACTTGTCCGCATCGCGCGGTTGCGACAGCACCACCTGGGTCTGCGTCATCAGGTTGGTGATCGGCGTGCGCAACTCATGCGCCAGGTCCGATGAGAACTCCGACAGGCGCGTGAAATCGCGCTGCAGGCGTTCCAGCATGGCGTTGAGCGTCGCGGCCAGGTCGGCCATTTCCACCGGCACGGCATCGACCGGCATGCGCTCGTCCAGCTTGTGCGCGGTGACGGCGCGCGCGCGCGAGGCCATGGTGCGCAATGGCGAGAGCCCGCGACGCGCGGCCCACCAGCCCAGCAGCCCGCTCGCCAGCGCGGCCAGCGCGGTGTAGAAGGCCAGCGACTGGCGGAAGGCGTGCATGAAGTGGGCGTGCAGCGCCGTGTCCATGCCGACCACGACCTGCAGCGGCCCCGGCTGTCCGGTTGGCACCTGCGCCAGCGCACGCATGCCGCGGTAGGTCTGGCCGCCCTGTTCCCAGGTGAAGGCATGCCGCTGCGCCGGCAGCTGCGCGGCGGCGGCCAGGGCCATGCCGAAGTCGAAGCCCTGCGTGGCATACAGGCGCTTGCCGTCGGCGGCGCGCACTTCGGCGACGAATCCGGCATGGTGTTCCAGCACCGGGCCCAGGCGTTGCGCCAGCGACGCCGCCGCGCCTTCGCCCGCGATCTTCTGGATCAGCCGCACGTTGTCGCCGAGCACGGCGTAGTCCTCGTCGGCGAAATGATTGTCGATCGCCAGCCAGATCAGCACGCCCAGCCCCAGCAGCACCGCGGCCGACGACAGCGAGAACAGGATGGTGAGCCGTGCCGTCAGCGACATCCGGACCTTCATTCAGCGTTCTCCGCTGCCTCGGGGGCTTCCAGCACATAGCCCATGCCGCGCACGGTCTGGATCAGCTTGGGCTCGAACTCATCGTCGATCTTCGCGCGCAGGCGCCGGATGGCGACGTCGATGACATTGCTGTCGCTGTCGAAGTTCATGTCCCACACCTGCGAGGCGATCAAGGAGCGCGGCAGCACTTCGCCGCGGCGGCGCGCCAGCAGTTCCAGCAAGGCGAACTCCTTGCTGGTCAGCGTGATGCGGCGCCCGGCGCGCGTGGCCCGGCGGCGGCCCAGGTCCAGCACCAGGTCGGCCACCTGGATGCGGTCCAGCGCCATCTGCGCCGTGCCCCGGCGCAGCAGCGTGCGCACCCGCGCGAGCAGCTCGGAAAAGGCGAAGGGCTTGACCAGGTAGTCGTCCGCACCCAGCTCCAGCCCCTTGACGCGGTCGGCCACGCTGTCGCGCGCGGTCAGGAACAGCACCGGCACGGCGATTTCCGCCGCGCGCAGCGCCTGCACGATGCGCCAGCCGTCGAGATCCGGCAGCATCACGTCCAGGATGACCAGGTCATAGGGCTCGGTCATCGCCATATGCTGGCCGTCCAGTCCGTTGGCCACAAGGTCGACGACAAAGCCCGCCTCGGTCAGCCCCTGGCGCAGGTATTCGCCGGTCTTGGACTCGTCCTCCACCACTAGCAGTTTCATCAGCACATTCCTTGATCGATCAGCCCTTTCGGCAGGGTCCGGCAACTCTACGCCGGCAACGCGGGCGCCAACATGACCGGAAGATTACCGGAATGTCATGTTCCAGTCAGACGTGCGTAGGGTGGCCTTCGCTACGCTTGGCATGCTTTCTACCAGGACTGATGACATGCGACGCCACCCCAGTACCGGCCTTGTGCTGCCCGATTTACCCCGCCGCCGCTTCGTGCAAGGGCTGGTTGCCGGCGGCGTGGTGGCCGGCCTTGCCGGCGTCGGCGGCAGCGCGTGGGCGCAGCATGCGGGCCAGCACGCCGGGCAGGCTGCCCCGGCCGGCTCCGGCTCGGCGCCGGTGCTGCGCGGCACCGAGTTCGACCTGGTGATCGGCGAGTCGCTGGTCAACTTTACCGGCAAGCCGGCCATTGCCACCACCATCAACGGCATGCTGCCCGGCCCGACGCTACGCTGGCGCGAGGGCGACACGGTCACCATCCGCGTGACCAACCGCCTGCGCGAGGCCACCTCGATCCACTGGCACGGCATCATCCTGCCGTTTGAGATGGACGGCGTGCCCGGCATCAGCTTTGCCGGCATCCCGCCCGGCCAGACCTTCACCTACCGCTTCAAGGTCGCGCAGACCGGCAGCTACTGGTACCACTCGCATTCGGGCTTCCAGGAAATGACCGGCGTGTACGGCGGCATCGTCATCGATCCTGCCTCCGGGCAGGAAACCGTGCGGGCCGACCGCGACCACACCGTGCTGCTGTCGGACTGGACCGACGAAGACCCGATGCGGGTGCTGACCAAGCTCAAGGTCCAGGGCGACTACTACAACTACAACCAGCCGACCGTGGTCGACTTCTTCCGCGACGTCTCGCGCGACGGGCTGAAGCAGGCGCTGGACAAGCGCAGCATGTGGAACCAGATGCGGATGAGCCCGACCGACCTGGCGGACCTGTCCAGCGCCACGCTCACGCACCTGGCCAACGGCGTCACGCCGGCCGGCAACTGGACCGGGCTGTTCCGGCGCGGCGAGACCGTGCGCCTGCGCTTTATCAACGGCTCGGGCAACACCTTCTATGACGTGCGCATCCCCGGGCTGAAGCTGCGGGTGGTGCAGGTCGACGGCCAGGATATCGAACCGGTCACGGTCGACGAATTCCGCTTCGGCCCCGGCGAGACCTGCGATGCGATTGTCGAACCGCGCGACGACGCTTACACGCTGTTCGCGCAATCGATGGACCGTACCGGCTATGCGCGCGGCACGCTGGCGGTCAGGGAAGGGCTGGCGGCGCCGGTGCCCGCACTCGACCAGGCCGAATGGCTGACCATGACCGACATGATGGGCGCGATGACGGGCCACGGCGGGCATGGCGGCCATGGCGGGCATGCTGGACACGGCGGTATGCAGCACGGCGCTATGCCGATGCAGGGCATGGACCACGCCGGCATGGACCACAGCCAGCACGCCATGGCCGCCGCCGACCCGCTCAAGGTCCCCAGCAAGACCGCCCGCCACGCCCGCACCGAATACGGTCCGGGCACCGACATGCGCGTCGACATGGCGCGCACCAACCTGGACGATCCCGGCATCGGCCTGCGCAACAACGGCAGGCGCGTGCTGACCCTGGCCGACCAGCACACCATCGGCGGCGCCATGGATGCGCGCGGCCCCGGGCGCGAGGTCGAGCTGCACCTGACCGGCAATATGGAGCGCTACACCTGGTCCTTCGACGGCGTCGAGTTCGGCAAGTCGACGCCGATCTACTTCAAGCATGGCGAACGGCTGCGCGTGATCCTGCACAACGACACCATGATGACCCACCCCATGCATCTGCATGGCATGTGGAGCGAGCTGGAAACGCCGGACGGCAGCTTCCAGGCGCGGCGCCACACCATCCCCGTGCAGCCGGCGCAGCGCATCAGCTTCCTGGTCAGCGCCGATGCGCTGGGACGCTGGGCCTGGCATTGCCACCTGATGCTGCATATGGATGCGGGCATGTTCCGCGAAGTGGTGGTGGCGTGATGGCTCAACCTGAATTCGCAATTATCTCCATGCACAGGCACAAGAAGACGATACTGGCCGCGGCGCTGGCCTTGACCGCAATCGGCGCAGCCCGGGCGCAGGACCCGCATGCCGGCCATGCGCACCAGCACGATGCCCCGGCCGCCATGCAGGGCATGGACCATGGCCAGATGCAGGGCATGGAGCAGGACGGGATCCAGACCATGGACGGTGGCGGCGCGCCGATGCCGGACACGCAGGGCATGGCCGCCCCTGCCATGGACCACGGCGACATGAAGATGCAGGGCGGCAGCGCGCCGCCCGACGCCCGCGATCCGCATGCCTATTCCGGCGGCTACCAGCTGGGCGTCGGCAAGTACGCGCTGGGCGACAAACGCCAGCTCGTGATGGCCGACGAGCACCTGTTCGCCTCGGTGCTGGTCGACCGCCTGGAGTGGGCCCACGCCAGCGGCAGCAATGCCGCCGCCTACGAGATGCAGGCGTGGTTCGGCAACAGCTATGACAAGCTGGTGCTCAAGGCCGAGGGCGAAGCATCGAAGGGCAAGCTGCACGAGGCCCGCACCGAGCTGCTGTGGGGCCACGCTGTGGCGAGCTACTGGGATACCCAGCTGGGCCTGCGCAACGACGCCGGCAGCGGGCGCCCGGCGCGCAACTGGCTGGCCTTCGGCGTGCAGGGGCTGGCGCCGTACTGGTTCGAGGTCGATGCCACGGCCTATGTCGGCACCAGCGGCCGCACCGCGCTGCGGCTGTCCGCCGAATACGAATTGCTGCTGACGCAGCGCCTGATCCTGCAACCACGCATCGAAGCCAACCTCTATGGCAAGAACGACCCGGAGGCGGGCATCGGCAGCGGCTTGTCCAACGGCACCGTGGGGCTGCGGCTGCGCTATGAGTTCAGCCGGCAGTTCGCGCCGTATATCGGCGTGGAGCGCTACCAGGCCTTCGGCAATACCGCCGACATGATCCGGACCTCTGGCGGCAAGGCGGGCGAAACGCGTTTCGTCGCCGGTGTCCGGGTCTGGTTCTGACACCACAACTTCATCATCCCCAAGCGGAGACAACCATGCATGCCAATCGCCCCCTGATCCAGATCCTGCTTGCCGCAACCGCGGCGCTGGCCAGCAGCATCGCTTTCGCGCACCCGAAGCTGGTGTCGTCCACGCCGGCGGACAAGGCCGAGGTGGCCGCGCCGCAGAAGATCGAACTGCAGTTCTCCGAGAACCTGGTCACCCAGTTTTCCGGCGCCAACCTGGTGATGACCGGCATGCCGGGCATGGCCGACCATGCGCCGATGAAGATGGCCGTGAAAGTCTCCGGCAGCGACGACCCCAAGGCCATGGTGATCACGCCGGCGCAGCCGCTGCCGCCTGGCAGCTATCGGGTGGACTGGCGGGCGGTGTCGTCCGATACCCATCCCGTCAACGGCAAGATTGCCTTCACGGTGAAGTGATTGCAGCAGCCGGACTGGATGGCCGCCGGGCTGCGCCTGGCGCTCTATGTCGACCTGGCCTTGCTGTTCGGGCTGCCGCTGTTCTGCACCTATGCGCTGCATCGGGGGGAACGGGCCTCACGCTTCGCAAAGCGTTGCCAGGCGCTTGCGCTGGGCTGCGCCATCGCCGGCATCGGGCTTTCGCTGGCTGCCCTTGTGGTGATGGCGCTGGCCATGACAGGGGAGTCCGACTACGCCGCGTTGCAGGCCCACGTCTTCGCCATGATCGTCACAGGGACGGATTTCGGGCTGGCGTGGTCGGTGCGCCTGGCGGCCCTGCTGCTGTTCGTGCTGGCCTGCGTGTCCTGGCGCAGGCGGCCGGGCGCGCGCTTCACCGCGCTGGCCGGGTTCGGCGGGATTGCGCTGGCGACGCTGGCCTGGGGCGGCCACGGCGCGATGCATGAGGGCGCCTTGCGCTATCTCCACCTGAGCGCCGACGTGGCCCACCTGCTGGCCGCCGGCGCCTGGGTTGGCGCGTTGGCCGCGTTCGTGCTGCTGTCGCTGGCGGGGCCGGTATCGGACCGGGCGGCGGTGGTGCTGCTGAGCCGCACCTCGAACGGGTTTGCCCGTATCGGCACCATCATTGTTGCCACGCTGCTGCTGACCGGCGCGCTCAACTACTGGTTCATCGTGGGCCCGGCGCTGCCGGATCTTGCGCCGATGTCCTATGGCGGGCTGCTGGCCGCCAAGCTCGCGCTGTTCGTGGCGATGCTTGGCCTGGCCGCCGCGAACCGCTTCCGCCTGAGTCCGCGGCTGGCGTTGGCGGTGCAGGCCGGGGAGCATCGGGCGGCGACGCTGGCGTTGCGGCGCAGCCTGCTGCTGGAGGCCTGCGCCCCCGCGCTGGTGATGGCCCTGGTGGCCATGCTGGGGATGCTGTCTCCGGCGCCGCCGTGAGTCCCGCGGCCATCAGACATAGGCAATCAGACGCCCGGCACAGATCACCAGCAACCACGTCACCATCGAGACAATGGCGCTGACGCGCGCGCCGGCCGGCGGCGCGACGCCGCTGTCCCAGCCCCGTTGCCCGGCATGCAGGCTGCGATAGGGCCCGAGGTGGAACCACAGCACATTGGCCAGCGCCAGTGCAATCAGGTACAGCTTGGCCAGGAACGCGGGATTGGCGGCCAGCTCATCGGCATGGGCCAGGAACAGCAGCACGCCGCTGGCCGCGACCGCAATGAAGGCGCCGACGGTGAAGGGCAGCGCATGGCGCAACAGCAGGCTCACCGGCAGCCGCCGGCCGAGCCCGGCCAGGCGCATGTCGACCACGAAGATGGAGCCGAACAGCAGCGCCATGCCGGCCAGGTGGACGATCTCTACCGCGGGATAGGCCCAGGCCGAACTGCGCAGGGCCATCGGGAACGGCAGCCGCGCCAGCGCGCCGGCCCATTCCGTCCATTGCGCGAACAGCACCGACATGCGGCGCGCGCCGGCTCAGCGCAACTCGACGGTCTTGCCGTCCACGGTGATGCGCTCGGCGCGCAGCTCGCCGGCCTTTTCCTTGCTGGCGTAGCCGACCAGCGTGACCTCGCGCCCCACGGCCACCTTGTCGGCGGTGGCGCCGCGCGCCTCCATCCGCGACACCGGTGCCAGCACGGCCAGCCAGCGCTTGCCGCCGGCATCGATGCGGATATGCGCGTGGGGGTTCTCGTAGTGGCTCTCGACGATCTTGCCGGTCAGCGTCAGCGGCTTGGTCTCGTCGTAGGTGGACCAGCCGTGATGGGCAATGGCCGGCACGGCGGCCAGCGCCAGCGCGGCGCTGGCGGCAAAGAGGGCGGGGCGGAACAGGGCGCGGAAGCTGGGCATGGGTGATCTCCGGTCAGGACAGGTGCAGTATAGGCGCCGATCCCGGCCGCGGCAGGGAGACTTATGCGCGGCACGAGTCGGCGCGCTGCACCAGCCGGTGCAGGCTAGGACTCATGGGCTTGAGCGCGGCGCGTTCGGCCGTGAGCGCGATCGCCAGGTTGCTGCGGCGGCCGCGCAGCGCCGCCTCGAGCAGGGTCAGGCTGACGATGTCGCGCTGCGCATGGCTGCCGCCGAAGCGGTGGGCGATCAGGCGCACCGGCATCAACAGGTCGATGGCGGTGCTGTAATCGCCCTGGTCGAACGTGATCAGGGCATCGGCCACCGGCAGCCCCACATCGCGCGACATCATGGCATTGGTGCCGTTGCCCAGGGCGGCGCGCTCCAGCGCGGCGCGGACCTGGTCGGCGGCAGCGGGCCGGTGCGCGCCCAGGCTGGCCATCACGGCATGGACATCGTTGAAGGCGTAGTAGCCGGCCGCGCCGCGGCCGAGCCAGTCGTCCGCCACCGGCTGCCAGCGCCGGCCCACGTCCACGCCGCGCAGGTGCAGCCGCCACAGCAGCGCGGAGGCATCCACCAGGTCCAGCGCGATCGCCGGCGCAGGGCGCTTGATATAGCGGTCGTACAGCGCCAGCACCTCGTCGGTCCTGCCCGCTTCCAGATGGAACAAGGCCAGGTGCCACCAGTTGTGCACGGCCAGCATATTGTCGTCGGACCAGTCGTCGCGGCGCCCGTCCAGCCAGGCGATGCCGTCGTCCAGCCGGCCCTGCATCTCCATCACGTGCGCCACCGCGTGCACGGCCCACGGGTCGCGCGGATTGAGCTCCAGCGCGCGCCGGCCGCTTTCCTCGGCGCGCTCGTAGAGCTGGGTTTCTTCCAGGCCGAAGGCATGCATGCCGAGCAGGTAGCCGTAGCCCGGCATGCCGGCATCCCAGTGCGGCAGCGCCTGCGCCACGCGGTCGCGCAGCATCGATGACTGCCCCAGCAGGAAGTCGCCGAGATGCGCGGTCTGGATCGCCAGCAGGTCGCGTGGATAGTCGATCACGATATCGCCGTAGAGACGGACCGAGCGCTCGAACTCGCCGTCCAGCCAGGCCCGTGCCGCGGCGATGTGGCGGCGCTCGCGGTCGTTGGCGCGGGCGTGCAGGGCTTCGCCGGCTTCAACGCTCTGGCGCAGCATGGGCTCGGCCGTGCCATCGCCAGAGGTGACCGCCAGCGCCGCGCGCAGCGCGTGGCCCATGGCGAAGTCGGGGTCGGCGGCCAGCGCCGTGTCGATGGCGGCGAGCGGGTCGCCGTAGTAGCCGTTCAGCAGTTGCAGGGCGGTCTCATACTGCTCGACCGAGCGGGCGTTCTGGGTCGAGACCGGAAGGTCCCGTGAATCCGTGAGTGCCATGGCAATCTCCGTGCGCCCGCGGCAGCGGGGCTGTCACGAACCATCGTAGACGGCAAAACGCCCCGTGTAACGGATGCGGCGGGGTGCGCCGCACCATGCCCACCGCAAGGCGCACGGCGGGGGTGCGTTGTGCGCTATATGCCGCTGCCGCCATATCGTTGCCGTGTGTCGGTTAAACTGCCGCATCCCCAATCACGACCTCACGACCAGGTTTCCCATGAAAACACTTGCGCTTTTCCTCGGCACCCTGACCTTAGCCTGCGCCGCCTCCGCTGCCGCCCCGGCCGCCTCGGCCCCGGCCGCACCCGCGGCGGCGCCGCAGACGCTGGCGTCGGGCATGACCATCCAGCACCTGATCAAGGGCAACGGTGCCTCGCCCAAGGCCACCGACTCGGTGCAGGTTCACTACCGCGGCACGCTGGCCGACGGCACCGAGTTTGACAGCTCGTACAAGCGCGGCCAGCCGATCTCGTTCCCGCTCAACCGCGTGATCCCGTGCTGGACCGAAGGCGTGCAGGCGATGCAGGTGGGCGGCAAGGCCAAGCTGACCTGCCCGCCGGCCACGGCCTACGGCGCGCGCGGCGTGCCGGGAACGATCCCGCCGAACGCCACGCTTACCTTCGAGGTGGTGCTGCTGGGGATCGGCGGCTAAGACCCCGCGTCAGCGCGGCGCCTGCGGCTGCGCGGGCGCAGGCGTGCCCGCCGGCGCCTCCGCGGCGGGCGCTGCGGCCGTGCCGCCGTCGTCGTCTTCGTCGTAGTCTGGCAGCGACGTGTTCTCTCCCAGCAGGTAGCGGCGCCGCTGCAGGTAGGCATCGCGCACAAAGGCGTACTTGTCCAGCGCCGCCAGCTTCAGCAGGTCGGTGGCGCCCAGCAGGTTGGTGCGCACGTCAACCACGTTCATCCCGAACAGCGAATTGCGCACCGCCGGCTCGGCATAGGTGGTCGGGTCGAACTGGAAATTCACATACAGGCCCACGCCGTCGCGGAATGAGCTGGGGCCGAACAGCGGCAGCACCAGGTAGGGTCCCGACGGCACGCCCCACGTGCCCAGCGTCAGGCCGAAATCCTGCGAATGCTTCTGCAGCCCGGCGGGCGTGGCGATGTCGATCAGTCCGCCGATCCCCAGCACGGAATTGATCGCGACCCGCATGAAGCTCTCCGCTGCCTCAACGCCCTTGCCCTGCAGCAGGTTGTTGGCAAAGTTGCCGATGTCCGCGATATTCGAATAGAAATTGGTGACCGCGGTGCGCACCGGCTCCGGCGTGACCGCCTTGTAGCCCTTGGCCACCGGCACGGCCACGTACTGGTCGAGCTTGTCGTTGACGGTGAAGACCGCGCGGTTCATCGGCTCGAGCGGATCGTCGGGGCTGGCTTGCGGTCCGGTGGCGCAGCCGGCGAGCAGGGCGGCGGCAATGGCGGTGGTGGCAACGGATGTAGCGCGCTGGCGTAAAGGCATCGTACGAAGGGGATTGGGGTCGGCCGCATCGGGCTGGTGATTATGACCGGGCGGCCTTGTCATGTTTGTGATGGGCGCCTTCGCGCGGGCGGCCCATCAGGATCGGCTGGAAGAACACCGCGCCGACCAGCGTGCACGCCAGCGCCAGCGCCAGCAGCTTGCCCATGCTGGCGGTGCCGGGATGCTGCGACAGCCACAGGCTGCCGAAAGCGGTGGCGGTGGTGGCCGCGCTGTACAGCACGGCGTGCGTCAGGCTGGACTGCAGCAGCTGGGTCTTGCCGTGCCGCCAGGCAATCACGTAGTAGATCTTGAACGCGACGCCCACGCCCAGCAGCAGCGGCAGCGCGATCACATTGGCAAAGTTCAGCGCAATGCCGAACAGCACGCACAACTCCAGCGTGACGATGGCCGAAACCAGCAGCGGTATCAGCGTGCGCAACACATCGCCGAATCGACGCAGCGTGATCCATAGCAGGATGGTGATCGACACCACCGCCCAGATGCCGGCCTGCGCAAAGGCGGCCATGATGGTGTCGGCCGAGCCGCGGATCGCAATCGGCCCACCGGTGGCGGCCGGCTCCACGCGCTGCACCGCGGTGATGAAGCGGTCCAGCGCGGCCTCGCGCTGCGCGCTGGCGGGCGGCGGCAGCTTCGGGCTGACGTTGACCAGCGCGCGCCCGTCCGGCGTGATCCAGTCGCGCACCAGTTCGGGCGGCAGCGTCTGCTCGCTGACGGGCTGCGGGCCCAGCGCCAGCTGCAGCCGTGCCAGCGCCAGCTGCAGCGGCACGGCGATGGCGCGCTCGGCGCGGTCGCGCGTGGCGGCGTCGGCGGCTGCCAGCTGCTTCAGCGTGGCGGACAGGTGCGCGGCGTCGGCCGCGCCCGGACCGGGATGTTCGTCGGCGGCGATGGCCAGCTGCCGCGCGGCATTGCGCAGCGCATTGACGCGCGCGCTGTCGGTGGCGGGCGTGGCGGCGGGCTGCGTCAGCGCCGGCATCAGCGCGGCCGAGGCCTGGCCGATGGCCTGCAGCTTGGTCGGCTGGTCTGCGGGGATGAAAGTCTGCAGCGTGACCGCGCGCGCCACCTCGGGCAGCGCCGCCAGCTTGCCGGCCAGATCGCGCGCGGCCGGCAGCGAAGGCGCCAGCACGCTGACATCGTCGGTGCCGGCCTGCGGCGCGTCCTTGAGCGCCAGCAGCGTGGCCATCGATTCGGACCTGGGGTCCTTCAGGTGCAGCGGGTCGAAGTCAAAGCGCAGGTGCGGCAGCAGCGGCGCACCTGCCAGGATCGCGAGCAGGGTGACCAGCAGCACCGGCTTGCGATAGCGGTCGAAGAACCGGTCCGCGGGCGCCAGCCACGCGAAGCCCGGCGCCTCGGGTTCGCCGCCGGGCTTGAGCACGCAGATCAGCGCCGGCAGCAGCGTGAAGGTGGTGGCAAATGCCACCATCATGCCCACGCCCGCGATCAGCCCCAGCTCGGCCACGCCGCGGTAGTCGGTGGGCAGGAAGCAGAAGAACGCCGCCGCCGTGGCCGCGGCGGCCAGCGCCAGCGGCGCGCCCACCGCGCGCGCGGCCAGCCCCAGCGCTTCGACGATATGGTCGCGGTCGTGGCGCTCGGCGCGGTAGCGCACGCCGAACTGGATGCCGAAGTCCACCCCCAGCCCGACGAACAGCACCGCGAACGCCACCGAGATCATGTTCAGCGCGCCAACCATGGCCAGCCCCAGCGCGGCGGTGATCAGCAGCCCGGCAAACAGGCTGGCCAGCACCGCAACGATCAGCCGCGCCGAGCGCAAGGCCAGCCACAGGATCAGCACCACCACCAGCACCGTCAGCACGCCGTTGAGCACGGCGCCGTCGCTGACCGAGGCGAATTCATCGTCGGCCAGCGCCTGCGGGCCGGTCAGCCGCACCGTGGCCTGGTAGCGCTGCGCCAGCTGCAGCTCGGCCGCCGCCTGCCGGACCGCGCGCGAGGCGGCGGCCCCGGCCTGCAGGTCGCTGTAGTCCAGCACCGGGCTGAGCGCGATATAGCTGTAGACCTGGCCATCGGGCCCGGGCTTGAGGCTGTCGTCGAGCAGCCCTGCCCAGGACAGCGCGGCGGGCTTGCCGGCCAGCACCTGGTCCAGTGTCCGTGCACTGCTACCCAGCAGCCTGGCCATGTCGCCCAGCTTTACCTGCCCCATCTGCAGCGGCAGCGTCAGCGTGGTGGTGAGGAGATCGGACAGGCCGCGCAGGGTCGGGTCATGTGCGAGCGCGTTGACCAGCGGGCGTGCCTGCACCAGCTGCTGCGTGAGCTGGCGCACTTCATCGGTGCTGGCGAACAGCAATCCGTTGCGCGCGAAGAACGGGCCGCCGCCGGGCTGGCTGACCGCGGTGAAGCGTGCCGGCTGGCGGCGCAGCGCCTCGGCCAGCGCCTCGGCGGCGGCGTCGGCCAGCTCGGTCGCGGGCGCCTGCACCACCGCCAGGATCAACTGGTTGCGCTGGGGAAAGGCGTCGCCGATGGCGGCATCGCGCACCGCCCAGGGGGCGTCGGATTCCAGCAGGCGGCCGATGTCGGTGTTGATCGCAAAGTTGCGGGCCACGTAGACGCCGCTGACGGCGGTCAGCAATGCCGCCAGGATGATGACGCGCCACGGCCAGGCGGTGGCAAGCCGGACAATGCGTGTCAGCAGCGAAGTCAGCATGGGCGGATCCGGAAGGAGCACGAACCGCGAGTATATCGGCTGGCAGCGTGGCGCATGCGGCATGCGCGGCCCGGGCATCCGCGATTCAGGCCGATCCGCTATAAACTGTCAGCCTGGCACCGGCGCTGCAGCGCCGGCGCCGCTTCACCGTCCTTCCTGGCTCTCATATCCATGACGATTCACGGTTTGCTTCACCTGGCGCCGCTTGCGGCGGTGGCCATGGTTTCCGTAGCGCACGCCCAGGCAGTCCAGCCCGGCGACCTGCGCGCCAGCCCCGAGCGGCTGGTGCAGGCCGCGGTGGAGGGCGTGATCGGCACCATCCAGTCCCATCCCGACACCCGCGCCGGCGACCTCGCCAAGATTACCGCGGTGGTCCAGAAGCAGTTCCTGCCCTACACGGATTTCCAGCGCACCACGCGGCTGGCGGTTGGCGGTGCCTGGCGCACCGCCACGCCGGAACAGCAGCAACAGCTCCATGAGCAGTTCCAGATGCTGCTGGTGCGCAGCTATGCGGTGTCGCTGGCGCAGCTGCGCGAGCAGAACGTCAAGTTCCGCTACCAGCCGGTCAAGTCCGGCAGCGGCGCCACCGATGTGGTGGTGCAGACGCGCGTGATCAACAATGCCGACGAGATGCAGATCGATTACCGGCTGCAGCGCACAGCCAACGGCTGGAAGATCTACGACATCAACATGATGGGGGCGTGGCTGATCGAGGTGTACCGCAAGCAGTTTGCGGACATCGTCGCGCGCAGCGGGGTCGACGGGCTGGTGAAGTACCTGACCACCCACAACGCGCGCCAGGCATCCGACACCTGAGCGCCGCACGCCATCAGGGCGCGGCGTGGCCGGTGTCGCGGTTGCGCCGCCAGTGGCGCAACTCCACCCATTGCCATGACAGCAGCGCGGGCACGCCGAACAGGATCTCGCGCGCGCGCTTGACCAGCGCCAGCGCCAGCGAGACCTGCGCATCCATCCCCAGCACCTGCCCCAGCAGCATCACCACCGCTTCCTGCACGCCCAGCCCGGCGGGCACGAAGAAGGCCACGTGGCGCGCGGCCTGGGTCAGTGATTCGATTGCCAGCGCCTGCCAGACCGGCACCGGATGGCCCAGCAGCATCAGCGCCAGCCAGATCTCCAGCGTGCCGCTGACCAGCCCTGCCAGTTGCCAGCCCAGTGCCGCCAGCAGCTCGCGCCGGCGCCGGTTGAGCGCGCGGATATGGGCATCGAGCCGCGCACCGTCGATCAAGGCGACGACGCGGTGATCTTCGCCAAACAGCTTGCGCGCCGCGCCTTCCAGTTTCTCGAAGATCGCGGTGTGCCGCAGCGACAGCGCGAACAGCACCGGCACCGGCAATGACAGCAGCAGCCCGGCCAGGATGACCCAGGCCCCGCCGCTGTCCTGCAGCGCGGCCACCAGCAGCAGCACCCCCATGGCCGAGAACAGGTACTGCGAGAACAGCGTCACCATCACTTCGACCACGATGCTGGCAGTCACCGCGGTGGTGTCGCGGATGCGCAGCCGCGTCAGGCGGATGCCGACCAGTTCGCCGCCGACCCCCACCGTCGGCAGCAGGCGGTTGACCGCTTCGCGCACCGTGGCGACCCACCACAGGAAACCGAGCCCCGCCTTCTCCTCGGGGGCGGCCGAGGTCAGCAGGACGCGCCAGGCTTGCGCGTCGAGCAGCAGCGGCAGTGCGTGCAGGGGCACCAGCAACAGCAGCAGCCAGCCGCCCTGCGCCACGATGGCGGCGATATCGCCGGCGCCCTGATGGATCACCAGTGCGGTGAGCGCCAGCAGGCCGATCAGCCCGGTCAGGTAAGCAATGCGTTTCATCTTGAAAAATCAGGGCACCAGCACGTCGGCAAAGCCGCCGCGCCGGTTGGCCGCGCGCTCCAGCGCGGCGCGCACGCGCGGCGACAGCAGCGCGGCCAGTTCGTCGGCGTGGCGGTAGCCGCGCATCGATGCGGTAATGGCCTCGCCAGAGACCACGGCCGGATGCAGGTAGATCTCGCCCACGCCCGCGGGCAACTGCGCCAGCGCCTGCAGCAGGGCTGCCTCGTCCATCTGCCCGCTGCGCGCGATGCCGACCACGTAGTCATTGTGCGCGATGCCGGCGCGGTCCAGGCGCCGGCGCAGCAGCGCCAGCCAGGGGCGCAGCGGCAACGGCGCGCCCTGCTCGCGCGGCAGGCGCATCGCGCGCAGGCCGTAGTCGCGCCCGATCGACAGGATCAGTGACAGCACCGTGGGGTGCAGGTGGAAATGCTTGTGCGTGTTGACGTGGTCAAGCGGCAGGCCGGTGGCGGCAAAGGCTTCGAACTGCGCGCGGATCTCCGCCGCCAGCTGGCGGCGCACGCGCGGCAGGAAGAAGAAGCGGCAGCCGTCCAGGGCCATGGCCGAGCCGAAGCGGGCTTCGGCGTCGACCAGGTCGGGGATCTGCGCGCGCGGCAGCGTGGCCGGGCCGTCGGCCAGCACCACGTGCAGCCCCACGCGCAACGACGGCAGCCGGCGCGCGCGCTCGACCGCATCCGCCACGGCGGGCGCGCCCACCATCAGGCTGGCGGCGTTGAGCACGCCGTCGCGGTGGGCCAGCTCCACCGCCTCATTGACGGCGGGATGCAGGCCGAAGTCGTCGGCGGTGACGATCAGCGCGCGTAGCGAGGCACAGGAAAGCGCGTGGGCCAGGATCAGGCCTCGTGCGAGCGCAGGAAGCGGAAGAACTCCACGCCTTCGCGCAGGCGCCGCTTCATCATGTCCCAGCTGCCCAGCATCTCGCGCACGATTTCCCAGATCTTGCCGGGGCGGAAGTAGAAGCGCTTATAGAAGGTCTCGACGCCGTGGTAGATGTCTTCCCTGGACAGGTGCGGATAGCTGATCGCGGCCAGCTGCACGCCCTGGTCGTTGACCAGGTTGATGACCTTGTTCTCCTCGAGCCAGCCGTTCTCCACGGCCTGCCGGTACAGCGTGGTGCCGGGATAGGGCGCGGCCAGCGACACCTGGATGGTGTGCGGGTTGATTTCCTTGGCGTACTCGATGGTTTTCTCGATGGTCTCGCGCGTCTCGCCCGGCAGGCCCAGGATAAAGGTGCCGTGGATCTGGATGCCCAGCTTGCGGCAGTCCTCGGTGAAGCGGCGCGCGATGTCCGTGCGCAGGCCCTTCTTGATGTTCAGCAGGATCTGGTCGTCGCCGGACTCATAGCCCACCAGCAGCAGGCGCAGGCCGTTCTCCTTCATGATCTTGAGCGTGCTGTACGGCACGTTGGCCTTGGCATTGCAGGACCACGTCACCCCCAGCTGGCCCAGCCCGCGCGCGATCTCTTCCACGCGCGGCTTGAAGTCGGTGAAGGTGTCGTCGTCGAACATGATCTCCTTGACCTCGGGCATGTTCTCCTTGATCCATTTGACCTCGGCAATCACGCTTTCGGCCGAGCGCGTGCGGTAGCGGTGCCCGCCCACGGTCTGCGGCCACAGGCAGAAGGTGCAGCGCGAACGGCAGCCGCGACCGGTGTAGATCGACACATAGGGGTGCTTCAGGTAGCCGATGAAGTAGTTGTCGATCTTCAGGTCGCGCTTGTAGACCGGCGCCACGAAGGGCAGCTCGTCCATGTTCTCGATCATCGGGCGCTGCCCGTTGTGTTCGAGCGAGCCGTCCGGCAAGCGATAGGAGAGGCCCAGGATGTCCTGGAGCGGCTTGCCCGCGGCCACATCCTGGCAGGTGTAGTCGAACTCCTCGCGGCAGACGAAGTCGATGGCCTCGCTGGCACCCAGCGTGCCGCCCGGATCGACCGCGGGCTTGGCGCCGACCATGCCGATCATCACGTCCGGCTCGCGCTGCTTCAGTTCCTCGGCGAACTTGGCGTCGGTGGGGAACGAGGGCGTGCTGGTGTGGATGATGACCAGTTCATAGTCAGCGGCGATATCCAGCGTCTGCTGCACGGTCAGGCCGTCGGCCGGCGCGTCGAGCACGCGGCTGCCCGGCACCAGCGCGGCGGGCTGCGCCAGCCAGGTCGGGTACCAGAACGACTTGATCTCGCGCTTGGCCTGGTAGCGCGAGCCCGCGCCGCCGTCGAAGCCGTCGAAGGAAGGGGCCTGGAGGAACAGGGTTTTTTTCATTGCGGCCTCTGGGGATGGATGCCGGTGGATGAAGGTTGGTTCGGGGTCAGCGCAGGACTGGTGTGCAGGGCATCGCGCACCGACAGCACCTGCTCGCGCCACTGCACGCGCTTGCCTGCCAGCGCAAATGCCCAGCCGGCCAGCAGCAGCGCATCGCGCAACGGTGCGCGCAGTGCGGCGGCGACGCTGCCTGCCAGCAAACTGCGCGCCAGCGCGCCGGCGGCCGCCACCGCAATCACCAGCGGCTGTGGCGCCAGCAGCACACCCAGCGCCAGCATCGGCCAGGTGAACGTGATGAAGGTAAAGGCAAAGCCCGGCGGATTCAGCGAGCGGATCGTGCGCAGCCAGCGCAGCTCATGCCGCCACAGGTCGGTGAAACGGTCCTCGGTGACATCGGTCGTGACCACCACCTCCGACAGCACCGTGCGCAAGCCCTGCTGCCGCGTCAGCTCGCCCAGCCAGTAGTCGTCGGCCAGCCGCTCGGACACGGCTGCGAAGCCACCGATGGCTTCCAGCGCATCCCGCCGCAGCGCAATCGTCGCGCCAAAGGCAAAGCGTTGCGAGCCGCCCGCGTGGGCGATGCGCACCGACGGCGCGAACCAGTCGTTGATGAACTGCGCGCCGATGCGCGACCACGGCCCGCCAGTCGGATTGCCGCGGTAGAGGCAGGTGACCACGCCCACGCCGGTGTCGGCCAGCGGCGCGGTCACGCGCGCCAGGTAGTCGGGCGGCACGGCGATATCGCTGTCGGCGATCACCAGCACATCGTGCTTCGCTTGTGCGAACAGGTTGACCAGGTTGCTGACTTTCAGGTTGGTGCCGTGCACCTGCGGGTCGACCACCAGCGCGATGTCGCACGCCGGGAAGTCGCGGCGCAGCCGTTCGACCACGGCGATGGCGGGATCGTCCGCGGCACGCACGCCGAATAGCAGCTGGAACGACGGATGCCGCTGCCGGCACAGCGTGGCCAGGTTCTCATACAGCCGGGGCTCGGCGCCGCACAGCGGCTTGAACACGCTGACCGGCGTCGTTGCGGTGCCGCCGCTTGCCGCCGGCGCGCGGTGCGACAGCCAGGCCGCGGCCAGCGCATAGCCCGCCGACACGCAGGTCAGCGCAGCGCCTGGGAGGGTGGCAGCAAGTTCCGCGGCCATCGGCAGTGCGGTCAGTGCGTGGCCGCGGCGTTGGCCTCGGCCGGCCGCGGCCGGTTGGCGCGCGGCTTCGCGCGCTGGATTTCCTCGAGCTTGATCTCGACGTGGCGCGAGAACACGTATTCCGCCGGCCGCTGCCGGTCCAGCGCAATATCGGGCGCCATCGGCCCGCTGGTGCGCACGCCGCGCAGGCTCACGCCCAGCGCCTTGAGCGGATGGGCAAAGGTGTCGGCCACGGCGGTGGCCTCATAGCCGCTGTGCACCATGCAGTCGGCGCACTTCTCGTAGTTGCCGGTGCCGTAGGCATCCCAGTCGGTCTCTTCCATCAGCTCGCGGAAGGTGGTGGCATAACCCTCGCCCACCAGGTAGCACGGACGCTGCCAGCCGAAGACGGTGCGTGCCGGGTTGCCCCACGGGGTGCAGTGGTAGGTCTGGTTGCCGGCCAGGAAGTCCAGGAACAGCGTCGACTGGCTGAAGGCCCAGTTCTTGCCGGCGCGGCCGCGGCTGAGGATGTCGCGGAACAGCTGGCGGGTCTTGCCGCGGTTCAGGAAGTGCTGCTGGTCCGGCGCGCGCTCATAGGCATAGCCCGGCGACACGGTGATGCCGTCCACGCCCAGCGCCTTGACCGAGTCGAAGAACTTCGCCACGCGCTCGGGCTGGGCATCGTTGAACAGCGTGCAGTTGATATTGACGCGGAAGCCCTGTTGCTTGGCCAGCCGGATCGCCTCGACGCAGCGGTCGTACACGCCTTCCTGGCACACCGAGCGGTCATGCATCTCGCGGTCGCCGTCCAGGTGCACCGACCAGATGAAATACGGGCTGGGCTGGTACTGGTCCAGCTTCTTTTCCATCAGCAGCGCATTGGTGCACAGGTAGACGAACTTGCGCCGCGCGATGATGCCTTGCACGATCTGCGGCATGTCCTTGTGCAGCAGCGGCTCGCCGCCGGCGATGGAAACCACCGGGGCACCGCATTCATCCACCGCCTCCAGGCATTCCTGCACCGACAGGCGCTGGTTCAGGATGGGATCCGGATAATCGATCTTGCCGCAGCCTGAGCACGCCAGGTTGCAGCGGAACAGCGGTTCCAGCATCAGGGCAAGCGGATAGCGTTTCTGTCGCGACAGATGCTTGCCGACGATGTAGGCGCCCACGCGGGCGACCTGCAGTAGCGGAATAGCCAAGGCAGCTTCCTCTGGTTGGGTTCAGCCGGCGATATTCTCGTTGGCGGTGGCCGGTGCGGCCGCGACTGCGGCGGGTTCCTTGCCGGCCTTGCGCGGGGCCGATTGCGGCTTAACGTCGGCCAGTTCGGGCGGCAGCCGGAACTCGGCATGTTCCTCGCGCCCGGCCATGGTGGTGACATCCACCGGGCCCAGCCGGCGCAGCGCGTTGATCACGTCCTCGACCATTTCCTCGGGGGCGGAGGCGCCGGCGGTGATGCCCACCACGTTGGCGTCGCGCACCCAGGCGGGGTCCAGCTCGGCGCCTTCGGCGATCAGGTAGCTGGGCACGCCGCTTTCAGTGCCGATCTCGCGCAGGCGGTTGGAGTTGGAGCTGTTGGTCGCGCCGATCACCAGGATCACGTCGGCCAGCTTGCACAGGTCGCGCACCGCGCTCTGGCGGTTCTGCGTGGCGTAGCAGATGTCGCGCGTATCGGGACCGACCAGGTTGCTGAAGCGGCGCCCGAGCGCGGCGATGATATTGCGGGTGTCGTCCACGCTCAGCGTGGTCTGCGTGACGTAGGCGACCGGGGTGTCGGCGGGCAGGTCCAGCTGCGCGACCTCGGCCTCGTTCTGCACCAGGATCACCTTGCCCGGGATCTGGCCCATGGTGCCTTCCACCTCCGGGTGGCCGGCATGGCCGATCAGGATCACGGTGCGGCCGCTGGCCGCGTACTGGCGGCCCTGGGTATGGACCTTTATCACCAGCGGGCAGGTGGCGTCGATGGCATGCAGCTGGCGCTGGCTGGCATCGGCGATGACCTCGCGCGAGACCCCGTGCGCGCTGAAGATCGTCACGGCGCCGGTCGGGACTTCGTCCAGTTCTTCGACGAAGCGCGCCCCCTTGTCCTTCAGTCCCTCTACGACGTGCTTGTTGTGCACGATCTCATGCCGCACGAACACCGGGGCGCCATGCTTGACGAGGGCGCGGTCGACGATCTCGATCGCGCGCACCACGCCAGCGCAGAAGCCCCGGGGCTGAGCAAGAATCACCTGCATAGAGTAAGCCCCCCGACCCTTTGCAACGGGTTTCAGTGTTTGGGATGGCGGGACAGGAAATGCACCGGCATCCACCGGAGATCCACCGCAGATCACATTTCCGTCGCACGGTGGTTACTATATACCCGACACGCCGGCTTTGTCTGGCGGGGGGGGGGGGGGGGGGGCCAAAGCGCCTCCGCCTCACGGGAAAACGGGTTTATGACGATAAACGATGACGTGCTGGTGACAGGCGCCTCGGGCTTTCTCGGCTCGGCGGTGGCGCGCAGGGCGCTGGCACGCGGCTTCCGGGTGCGCGTGCTGGTGCGCCCGCAAAGCCCGCGCACCAACCTGGCCGGGCTGCCGGTGACCGTGGCGGAAGGCGACATGCGCGACCCCGGGGCCGTGGCCGCCGCGCTGCAGGGCGTGCGCTACCTGTTCCATGTGGCCGCCGACTACCGGCTGTGGGCGCCGGACCCCGAGGACATCGTGCGCACCAACGTCGACGGCACCCTGGCCGTGATGGAGGCCGCGCAGCAGGCCGGCGTCGAGCGGGTGGTCTATACCAGCAGCGTGGCGACGCTGCGCGTGGCCGGCGCGCGGGCGCCGGTGGACGAGACCGCGGCGCTGCGCCCGCACGAGGCCATCGGCGCCTATAAGCGCAGCAAGGTGCTGGCCGAGCGCGTGGTGGAAAAGCTGGTGGCCGAGCGCGGCCTGCCGGCGGTCATCGTCAACCCGTCCACCCCGATCGGCCCGCGCGACGTGCGGCCCACGCCGACCGGGCGCATCATCGTCGAGGCGGCCACGGGCAAGATCCCCGCCTTTGTCGATACCGGCCTGAACCTGGCGCATGTGGACGACGTGGCCGAAGGGCATTTCCTGGCGCTGGAACGCGGCCAGGCCGGCGAGCGCTACATCCTGGGCGGCCAGGACGTGATGCTGCAGCAGATGCTGCGCGACATCGCGCAGCTGTGCGGCCGGCGCCCGCCGACGGTGCAGCTGCCGCGCTGGCCGCTGTACCCGCTGGCGTACGGGGCGGAAGCGGCGGCGCGCTTTACCGGCAAGGAGCCGTTCATCACTGTGGATGGACTCAATATGTCCCGGTACCGGATGTTCTTTACATCAGACAAGGCGCGCCAGGTGCTGGGCTATCAGCCGCGGCCATACCAGGAGGGTTTGCGGGACGCGCTGGAGTGGTTCCGGGCGCAGGGGTATCTCGGCTGAGGGCGGCAGCGCGCGCTCAGGACCGCACCGGCGCCTGTGCCCGGCCCTTCCACTGCCCGCCGCGCCGCAGCCAGTTGCGCCGTGCCGAGTCGATGGTTGCCCCCAGGTAGAACAGCGCCGTGACCGGCAACAGCGGCGCCAGCCACGCCGGCTGCCGGTATTCGCGCAGCATCGGCAGGTAGGCCAGCACCATCGCGCCCCACGCCAGCCATGCCGGCCACAGCCGCCAGCCTCCGGCCAGCGCCAGCACCGGCGGCAGCAGATAGGTAATCACCATCCCCGACACCGCGCCCGCCAGCAGCAGCGGCGAGTAGCGCAATTGCGTATAAGCGCTGCGCGCGATCATGTCCCACAGGCTGCGCCAGTCGTTGTAGGGCCGCAACGACACGCTGTCGTCGGCCAGGTCCAGGCGGATCGCGCCGCCGGGCTTGATGTGCGCGGCCAGGCTGCAGTCGTCGATCAGCTCGCCGCGGATGGCGGCAAAGCCACCAATGCGCGCCAGCGCCGCGCGGCTGGCCAGCATGCAGCCGCCGGCCGCGGCGGCCACGCGGCTGCGGCCATCGCGCACGCGGGCGAAGGGGTAGAGCTTGGCGAAGAAGAAGACAAAGGCCGGCACGATCAGCCGTTCCCAGGCGGATTCGCAGCGCAGCCGCACCATCAGCGAGACCAGGTCGCGCCGTTCGTGCTCGGCGCGCGCCACCAGCGCGGCCAGCACGCCGGGGCCATGCCAGATATCGGCATCGGTCAGCCAGACGTAACGGGCCTGCGCGGCGATGCGGTCGGCAGCGGCCAGCCCTTCGGACTGCGCCCAGACCTTGCCGCTCCAGCCGGCCGGCAGCTCGCGTGCGCCGATCACGGTCAGCCCACGCGCGCGCGCGGTGGCCGCGGCGGCGGCGCGGGCGATATCGGCGGTGCCGTCCTGGCTGTGGTCGTCCACTACCACCAGCGCCAGCCGGCCCCGGTAGCGCTGGCCCAGCACGCCGGCCACGGCGCGGCCGATCACCTCGGCCTCGTTGCGGGCGGGGATGACCGCGACCACCTCCGGCCAGGCCGCGGGATCCGGTGCGGCAGCCGGCTTGCGCACGCGCCAGAAGCTGGCGCGGGCAAAGATCAGCACCAGCCAGACCGCCAGCGACAGCAGCGACAACGCCAACGCAAGGTGCATGGGCAGGCCCTACTTGACGAAGCGCCGCGCCAGCCGGGCCAGCCGCGGCACGGTTTCCGGGCGCAGCAGGCGCGCGTCGTAGCCGGCCATGCGCCGGTCGTTCTCGGCCAGGCACAGGTCGATCATCGCGCCCGGCGTCAGCGCCTCGGCCAGCGCCGCCGAGCCGTTCATGGTGAAGTTGGCGTCCTGGGCCACGCCGTCGGTGTCGATGCCGCGCGCGATGCCGATGCGCTCCCAGACCAGGAAGGCCCACACCCGCGCCACCTTCAGCGCAAACAGCGGGCGGCGCCACCACGGCAGGTTGCGCCGGTACCACGCGGCCCAGTTGACGAAGAACAGGATATGGCGGCCTTCCTCCTGGATCACCGGCTCGAAGGTCTCGACCAGCTCGGCGGGGAAAAAGCCGGAGCGCCTGGCCGCGGCGAACAGGCCGAAGGCGAAGAAGCTGTCGATGCACTCGCTGTAGCCGGTGACCAGCCAGCCCCATTCCGGATCGTCCGGGGGCGGGTAGTCAGGCTCGGGCGCGAGCGCGATGCCGTAGGCCTCGACCAGCTTTGACAGCACTACCTTGTGGCGCGCCTCTTCGCCGCCGTCCATTTCCAGCGCGCTGCGCAGCAGCGGGTCGCTGACGGTCTGGGCAAAGGTCTTGACTCGGATCGAGGCGCGGCCCTCGGTCTGCACGGCGATATCCCAGATCGGCAGCGAGGTGACGCGGTGCAGGGCCTCCGGCGACAGCTTCGGCCAGTCGATCACGGCGGGTTTGTAGGGGTTGTGGGTCTGCAGCAGCATATTGCAGAACATCTGCAGGTGCTGCGCGGAGCCGATGCGCACCGGCCCCGCGGTGGGGTCGGTCCAGTGGCGCATGGCATGGTCGGCCTGCTCGACGGCAGTGCGCGCGACCATATCGGCAACCGCGATGGCGCGGGCCTCGGCATCGGCGGCGCTGTTGCGCGGCGGCGCGGCCGCCGCGTTGCCAGCAACCTCAGTGGTTTCGGACATTCGGCCCCCTGGCGTTGGATTGCCCGGGAGCCATTGTAGCGAGGCGCGCCGGCCGGCGCACCCCGCTGGCTACGGCAAGGTCAGGCGCGGTAGCTGACCGGCCCGCGCGAACGCATGTCCAGGGCGTAGTAGCACACCGTCAGCAGCACCAGCCAGCCCGGGCCCACGTACAGCGCCACGCGGGTCTCCGGGAAGTAGGCCATCAGCGCCACCACCAGCGCCAGGAAGGCCAGCGCGATGTAGGAGCCATAGGGCCAGAACGGCATGCGGAAGGCCAGCGCCTTGCGCTCGGCCGCCGACAGGCTGCGGCGGAACTGGATCTGCGTGACCAGGATGATGGCCCAGGTCCAGACCGCGCCGAAGGTCGAAATCGCCGTCACCCAGACGAAGACCTGCTCCGGCACCAGGTAGTTGAGCAGCACGCCGCACAGCAGCGCGGCGATCGACACCAGCAGCGCGCGGCGCGGCACGCCATTGCGGTCGACCTTGGCAAAGGCCTGCGGCGCCTGGCCCTGCTGCGCCAGGTTGTACAGCATGCGCCCGGTGCTGAAGATGCCGCCGTTGCACGACGACAGCGCCGCGGTCAGCACCACGAAGTTGATGATGCCGGCGGCGGTCTTGATGCCCAGCCGCTCGAAGGTCAGCACGAAGGGGCTGCCCTGGGCGCCGATCTCGTTCCACGGGTACAGCGACAGGATCACGAACAGCGCGCCCACATAGAAGATCAGGATGCGCCAGAACACCGAGTTGATCGCGTCAGGAATCGACTTCTTCGGATTGCGCGCCTCGCCGGCAGTCAGGCCGATCATCTCCACGCCGAGGTAGGCGAACATCACCATCTGCAGCGACATCAGCACGCCGGAGGCGCCGTTGGGCATGAAACCGCCGTGCGCCCACAGGTTGGAGATGCCGGTGGCGATACCGCCGTTGCCAAAGCCGAACACGATCATGGCGCCGCCGCCGATCAGCATCAGCACGATGGTGACGATCTTGATCATGGCGAACCAGAACTCGAACTCGCCATAGGCCTTGACCGCCATCAGGTTGACCGAGCCCATTGCCGCCAGCGCGGCCAGCGCCCAGATCCAGCGCGGCACGTCGGGGAACCACATGCCCATGTAGATGGCAACGGCGGTGATCTCCGCCACGCAGGTCACCAGCCACAGGAACCAGTAGTTCCAGCCGGTCAGGTAGCCGGCCAGCGGGCCCATGTGGTCCTGCGCGTAGCGGCAGAACGAGCCGGCCACAGGGTTGTGCACGGCCATCTCGCCCAGCGCGCGCATGATCAGGAAGATCACCGCGCCACCGATCAGGTAGCCCAGCATGATGGCGGGGCCGGCCATCTTGATGGCATTGCCGGCGCCAAGGAACAGGCCCACGCCGATGGCCGAACCCAGCGCCATCAGCCGGATATGGCGTTCGCCCAGGCCGCGTTGCAGATGTTCTGCGCTTGCACTCATGTGTCGTTGTCTCCGTGTCATCTGAAAGGCCGCGCCGGCCTTCGTGGGGCCGGCGGGAGCAGCTATTTTCTCGTCCGCGCGGGCCGCAAACGGAAAATAGCGGGCAGGTTAATCAGATAGCCGGGATATTTGTTGCTGAATTCGTGGTGAAAATCAGGAAAAATTGCTGGCGACGGGAGCGGCGATACCCGTGCGCGCAATCGTGTGGCTCGATGGCCTGAGCGCCGCGTGAAGCTGCGCGATGTGGTCTGGCGCAGTTCAGGCTGCGGCGGCGCCGCCGTAGGCGGGATAGTCCGTGTAGCCCTCGGCGCCGCCACCGTAGTGGTGCGCGCGGTCCGACGAGGCCAGCGGCCAGTTGTTCTCAAGCCGGGTAACCAGGTCGGGGTTGGCGATGAACGGCTCGCCGAAGGCGGCAATGTCGATCAGGTCATCGGCAATCAGCTGCTCGGCGCGTGCGCGTGTCATGCCACCCGCAAGGATCAGCGCACCCGTGAAGCGACGACGGAACCTTGCCAGGAAGTCCGCCGGCGTGGCCGAGCTGCCGCGCGTGCTCTGGTCCATGAGGTGGACGTAGGCGATGTTCCGCTTCGAGAGTTCGTCGGCCAGGTGGAGATAGGTTTGCTCCAGCTCGGGGTACTCGGCCATGTCGCCCAGTCCGCCATAGGGAGACAGGCGGATGGCCGTGCGATGCGCGCCGATCCGGGCTGCCACGGCGTCGATGGCAGCCAGTACAAAGCGGGTACGGCCTTCCAGCGTGTCGCCACGGAATTCGTCGGTGCGGTCGTTCACCGTCGGGTTCAGGAACTGTTCGATCAGGTAGCCATTGGCACCGTGCAGTTCCACGCCGTCGAAGCCGGCGGCGATCGCATTGGCCGCGGCTTCCGCGAAATCGGCGATCACGCCGTAGACCTCACCGCTGGCCAGCGCGCGCGGCGCGGACACGTCGACCGCACCGGGCGTGCCGTCGGCGGTATAGCCCCAGGCCTTGGTGTTCTTCGCAACCTGGCCGGTTGCGCTGACCGGCTGGATGCCGCCGGGCTGGATCGAGACGTGGCTCACCCGGCCGACGTGCCAGAGCTGCGTGAAGATCGTTCCGCGCTTGGCATGCACCGCGTCGGTCACCTTGCGCCAGCCTTCAACCTGTTGCGGCGTGTAGAGGCCCGGATTGAACAGGAATCCCTGCGCGCTGGGCGAGATCACCGTGCCTTCGGTCACGATCAGGCCGGCGTCGGCACGCTGGCCGTAGTAGAGCGCGTTGAGATCGTTGGGCACCCCGTCCGGGTTGCGCGAACGGGTCAGCGGCGCCATGGCGATCCGGTTGGATAGCGTTTGCTCGGCCATGGCAAAGGGCTTGAAGAGGGGGCTCATGTGTGCTCCAGGGAATGGGTTTCGATGGAGCGCAGTTTGCCTGGTTCATCTTTGCAGATTAAGCCGTGTATCAGTCAAATACTTTTGATTTTGCATCAAATATGAAAACTAGCTCTCGAATGCCTTCTGCCCGAGCACCTTGACCACATACTCGACAAAGCAGGTGATGCGGGACGCCAACGCGGTGTTGCGATAGTAGACCGCGTTGATCGACTGGCGCACATCGAGGGTCTGTTTCGCAAACAGCTGCACCAGCCGCCCGTCCTGCCGATCGTCGCGCGTCATGAAGTCCGACAGGCAGGCAATGCCCTGGCCGTTCAGGGCCAGGCTCCTGAGGGTCTCGCCGCTGGACGAGGCGATGGTTGGCTTGATATGCAGCACGCTGCCGTCGTCGTCGCGCAGCGGCCAGTCGTTCAGCGATTCCGGTTGCGTGAAGCCCAGCAGCGCATGCTGCGCGAGCTGCGCCGGTTTGGTGGGCGTGCCGTGGCGCTTCAGGTAGCCGGGACTGGCCAGGATGCGGATGCGGCTGGTGCCGATGGGGCGCGCATGCAGCGTTGAGTCCTTCAGCTGGCCGATGCGGAACGCCACATCGGTGCGCTTTTCGATCAGGTCGATGATGCCTTCGTTCGAGTTGAGTTCCAGTTCCACTTCCGGGTAGCTGGCGCGAAAGCCCTCCAGCAGCGGCACGATCACATGCAGCATGAACGGCGTTGCCGCATCCACCCGCAAGCGCCCAACCGGCCGCAGGCGGCGCGCCGCGATCTGCTCTTCCGCCTCGTCAACCATCGCCAGGATGGCGCGGGCGTGTTCCAGGAATGCCGCCCCTTCCTCGGTCAGCTCCAGCCGCCGCGTGGTTCGCCGCAGCAGCGTGGTCTGCAGCTTTTCCTCCAGCCGGCCAAGGGTGCGGCTGGCGGCGGAGACCGTCAGCTTGAGCTGCTCGGCGGCCGCCGTGATCGAGCCGGTGTCCACCACGGCGGCAAAGGCCAGCAGTTCGTCGATGGTCGTCTTCATTGTTGATTTTAAATCAAATGAATTTCCCTTATACACGGCTTTATCCGCAAAGGTAAGGGCGGCAAACTGCGTGCATTCGAGTTTCCTTCAGAGGTGTTGCACCATGAGCGTTCCTTCATTTGGTGTTGGTACTTTCCGCCTGACCGGCCAGGCCGTGATCGATTCGGTGCGCAACGCGCTGGACCTGGGCTATCGCGCCGTCGATACGGCACAGATCTATGGCAACGAGGCCGACGTCGGCCAGGCTATCGCCGAGGCCGGTGTGAAGCGCGACGAACTGTTTGTGACCACCAAGATCTGGACGGCGAACTACGCCGCCGGCAAGCTTGTGCCAAGCCTGCGCGAAAGCCTGGACAAGCTGCGCACCGACTACGTCGACCTGACCCTGATCCACTGGCCGGCGCCGGGCAATGGCGTGGCGCTGCCCGAATACATGGCGGCGCTGGCCGAAGCCAAGGCGCTGGGCCTGACGCGGCAGATCGGTGTTTCCAACTTCAATATCACGCTGACGAAGCAGGCGCTCGATGCGGTCGGCAAGGGCGAAATCGCCACCAACCAGATCGAACTGAGCCCCTATCTGCAGAACCACAAGCTCACCGCGTTCCTGAAGGAGCAGGGCATCGCCGTGACGTCGTACATGACGCTGGCCTACGGCAAGGTGCTGAAGGACCCGGTGCTGGCGCAGATCGCGGACAAGCACCGCGCTACCGTCGCGCAGGTTGCGCTGGCATGGGCGCTGCAACTCGGCTATGCGGTGATTCCGTCGTCGACCAGGCGCGAGAACCTGGCCAGCAACCTGCTGGCGCGCGACCTGAAGCTCGACGCCGACGACATGGCGCAGATCGCCGCGCTGGAGCGCAACGGCCGCGAGGTCAGCCCCGAGGGCCTGGCCCCGGCCTGGGACTGAGGAGGCCATGATGTCCGATACACGCAATCCGCTGTTCCGGCCGCATTCGCTGGGTGCCCTCTCGCTGCCCAATCGTATCGTGATGCCGCCGATGACGCGCTCGCGCGCAAGCCAGCCCGACGACGTGCCGAACGAACTGATGGCCGAGTACTACGCGCAACGCGCCAGCGCCGGCCTGATCGTCAGCGAGGGCACCTGGATTTCGCCGCTCGGCAAGGGTTATGCGTGGACGCCCGGCATCCACACGCCGGCGCAGGTCGCCGGCTGGCGCAAGGTCACCGCTGCCGTGCATGAAGCGGGCGGGCGCATCTTCGCGCAGCTCTGGCACGTGGGCCGCCTGAGCCATGTCAGCCTGCTCGATGGCCACGCGCCGGTGTCGTCGTCCGCCATCCAGGCGCACGGTGTGAACGTGTTCGTTGCCGAACCGGATGGCAAGCCGGGCTTCGTGCAGGCATCCCAGCCGCGCGCGCTCAAGGTGGAAGAGATCCACGCCATCGTCGACGAATTCCGCCAGGCCGCGCGCAACGCGATGGCGGCCGGCTTCGACGGTGTGGAACTGCACGCGGCCAACGGCTATCTGGTCAACCAGTTCATCGACTCGGAAGCCAACAACCGTACCGACGAATATGGCGGCTCGCTCGCAAACCGCCTGCGGTTCCTGTGCGAGGTGACGCAGGCGCTGATCGAGGGCACGGGCAGCAAGGACCGGGTCGGTATCCGCCTGGCTCCGCTGACCACGCTCAATGGCTGCGTCGACGCCGATCCGGAAACCACCTATACGGCCGCGGCAAAGCTGCTCGGCGAGCTGGGCGTGGGCTACATCCATATCGCAGAGGCCGACTGGGACGATGCGCCGCATATGCCAGCCGCATTCAAGCAGCGGCTGCGCGAGGTGTATCGGGGCACGCTGATCTACGCCGGCAAGTACACCGCGGAACGTGCGCAGGCCGCGCTGAACGAGGGATGGGCCGATCTGATTGCCTTCGGCCGGCCGTTCGTGGCCAACCCCGACCTGCCGGAGCGCCTGCGCGCTGGCGCGACGCTCAACCCCCCTGACCGCGACACGCTGTTTGGTGGTGGCGCACGCGGGCTGACCGACTATCCCGCACTGGCCGCCAACGCGGCCTGAGTGGAAATCAGGAGATTCAGAATGAAAACACTGGCGCAAAGCGCCCCTGGCCGCGAAATCGTCATCGACGGCATGCCGCCACGACGTCGCGCATGTCCGCGCTGTCCAGCCCTTCGGTAAACGCGCTGCGGATCTGGTCCAGCAGTTGCCTGGCCGGCTCGGGCCTGCCCTGGCGTTGCCAGAGCCGTGCAAGGCTCAGTGAGGCCCGCAACTCCAGCGACCTGGCATTCTGCTTGCGGGCTACCGCGATCGCCTGGTGAAAGCACGCTTGCGCGTCATCTTCAGACAGAAGGCCATCAGAACGGCAGCCGTGAAGGATCATCTCGCCCTTGATCCGATGCCACTCAGCTTCGCAATAGTGCTCACCGGTCCCTTGCACCGCGTCTTGCGCTTCGGCTAGCGCGTCCAGGGCCGCATCGACCTGTCCCATGCGTGCGTAGATCTGCGCCAACAGTTGCTGGAAGTGCGATTGCCCCAGCGCCGCGCCCGTGGCGCGGTACGCCGCCAGCCCCTGGCGCATCTGCGCGATGCCTTGCTCATGCTGCCCTTGCTCGGCCAGCGCCCAACCGCGCAGGAAGGTCGACCAGGCAAGCCACACGGGGAAGCCCTGCTCGCCTGAGAGCGCGATGGCCGCGTCGGCGCACTCGAGCGTGAGCCTTGGGTCGCAGCGGAACTGGTGCAGCTCGGCCGCCAGGCAGAGGCCATGCGCGAGACTGAAGGGATGGCACAGCTGCCGGGCCAGCGTGAGCGAATTCCGTGCTCGCTTGCAGGCCTGGTCCGGATAGCCGAGATTCCACAGGACCAATGCCGAAAAGGATAGCGCCCGTGACTCCGGGTCGACGCCATGCATATTCACATGGACGTGATCCGGTTTGGCGCCATAGAGGGCGAGCGCATCTCGCAGGTGGCCATCGGAGGCCCTGAACTTCCCGCAGTAATACAAGGTCGTGGCGAGCGAGACATGGGCCTCGCCCAACAGCTCCGGGTCCTGCGACTTCCTGGCCTGGGCAAGCAGTTGCTTGCCCAGCTGGTAAGCCTTGCGATGCTCGGCGCGCAGGGAGAAATACGTGCGCAGGCCGACTAGCGTGGGAAAGAGCTGTGGGGTCTCCCCAACCTCGCCGCACAGCGCCAGGGCACGGCTGTAAGTGGCTTCGACCTCGGACGAGGCAAAGCCCCTGGCGGCGATCAGCGCCGGCCCGATGGCAAGGCGCAGCGTGAGTTCCTGGCGGGCGCGTTCGGGCGAATCGGGCTGGCGCTGGAGCAATTCCAGCGCGGCATTCAGGTGGCGGATCGCTTCGTGGTACGCGGAGCGCTGCACTGCCTGCTGGCCGGTGCACTGCAGGTACTCGACCGCCTTCGGCTCATTGCCGCTCAGGCTGTAGTGCCGGGCCAGCTCGCTGTAGTGATCCTTCAGCTGATGCTGGAACAGGGCTTCGATTGCCTGCGCCGTGCGCTGGTGCAGCGCGGTGCGCTCTTCGGTCAGCAGCGAGCTGCCGGCGACTTCCTGGGTCAGCGCATGCTTGAACATGTACTCCGTATCCGGGAATGCGGGCCGCTCGTAGATGAATTCGCCGGCCTCCAGCCTGGCCAGCAGCGGCTGCAACTGTTCCTCCGGCTGGGAGACCACGCGCTGGATCAGGCTCAGGGAAAACTCCTTGCCGATCACGGCAAGGCTCTGCAGCAAGTCTTTCTCGGCGCTGGGCAGCCGGTCGATGCGGGCGGCCAGCACGCCCTGGACCGTGGTGGGAATATGCAGCGCGATCGGGGTCTGCTCGATGCGGTAGTGGCCAGGTACGCCGAGCAGGGCCTTCTCCTCGGACAAGGTCTGCACCACTTCCTCCATGAAGAAAGGATTGCCCTCGGTCTTGTCCAGGATGAGCCGCTTGAGCGGCATCAGCGCGGGATCGTCGCCAAGCAGCGCGGCGAGCAGTTCCTGGGCCTCGGCCTGGCCCAACGGATCGAGCCGGAGCTCGGTGTAGCCGTCCAGCTGATGCCGGCCATGCTGGTACTCGGGCCGATAGTTGAGCAGCAGCAGGATCCTGGCACCTGGCAGGTGGCTGGCGAGGACATCCAGGAACGCCTCGGTCTCGCTGTCCAGCCATTGCAGGTCCTCGAAGACCAACTTGAGCGGCTGGTTGTGGCTCTCGCGGACCAGCAGGCGCGTGATCGCGTCGAACGTGCGCTGGCGCCGGATGCGGGGATCCATGTTCGGCAATGCCGAACCCGGCTCGCTGATGCCCAGCAGGAAGAGCAGGTAAGGCAGCAGCTCTTCCAGCGTGCGGTCCAGCATCAGCATCCTGCCTGCGACCTTCTCGCGGCACCTGCGCTCATCATCGAGCGGCTCGATCTGGAAATAGTTCTTCACCAGGTCGATCAGCGGCAGGTACGCGAACGACTTGCCGTGCGACACCGAGAAGGTCTCAAGCACCATGCAGCCGCGCTGCGACAGCACCTTGAACTCATGGAACAGCCGTGACTTGCCGACCCCGGCCTCGCCGACCACGCCCACGATCTGCCCGTGTCCCGCCTTGGCCCGCTCCAGCGCGTCACGCAATTGCGCCAGCTCGCCCTCGCGGCCTACGAACTGCGCCAGGCCTCGGCGTTGCGCCACCTGCAGGCGCGTGCGCAACACGCCCAGGCGCAGCACCTCATACACGGCAAGCGGCTCCCGAATGCCCTTCACCTGGGTCGCGCCCAGGGCCTTGAAGTCGAAATACCCCTCCGTCAGCTTGCAGGTCGCCTCGCTGACCAGAATGGAAGACGGCGTGGCGATGCTTTCCATCCGCGAGGCGATGTTGATCGTGTGTCCTACCGGATCGTAGTCGGTATGCAGGTCGTCCCGGCGGATGGACCGCACCACCACCTCGCCGGTGTGGATGCCCACCCGGATCTGGAGCGGTATGCCTTGCTCCAGGCGGATGCGGTCGCCGTGGCGGCGCATCGCTTCCTGCATCCGCAGCGCCGCATACAGCGCGCGCTGCGGGTGATCTTCATGCGCGATGGGCGCACCGAACAGGGCCAGTATGCCGTCGCCCAGCGACTTGGCGACATAGCCTTCGTAGTGGTGCACGGCCTCCATCATCAGCGCGATCACGGGATCGATCAGGCGGCGCGCTTCTTCCGGGTCCAGGTCATGGATCAGCGCCGTGGAGCCCGCCATGTCGGCGAACAGCGCCGTGATGGTCTTGCGCTCGCCGGCGGTCGCGCCGCTGGCTTCCATTGCCGCCTGCTGCGCCAGGATGCGTTCGACCAGGTGGCGTGGGGTGTAGTCGATGGGAGCGGGCGCCGCCGTCGGCTGGTTTTCATCGGAAGGGCCGGCAGTCGGTAAGGTCAGCGATGCGCCGCATGCGGTACAAAACCTGTCGGCCGAACCCGAGTCGTGGCCACAGTGCGGGCAGCGTCGGCCCAGTCGCGATCCGCAATCCTTGCAGAACCTCGCGTCAGGAGGGTTCTCGGAACCGCAGTTTGTGCAATGCATATTGACCTCGTCACTTCAGGTCCCTTCTCTGGATGATTAGACGCTTTCTCCACTTTGGGATCAATGGGCGGCAGCCTGGCCGTGTTTTTCAGGTTCGGCTTCAATTCGAACATTTCACGGACCTGGAACCCAAGACCCGCTCGGTATCCTCGCCGAGACGAGGGGCAGGCTTATGGATGGAAGCAGGCGTCCTGGAGAACAGGGCCGTCGGGCGGGTGGTTACCACGTCGCCTTCGGTGGGGTGCGTCATGGTCTGGAACAGCCCGGTGCTTTGTACCTGGGGATGGGTCTGGATGGTGTGGATGGAATACATTTCCGCGACCGGGATATCCATCTCGCGGCACACGTCCATCATCTCCTTTGTGGTGTACTGCGCGGTAATGTTGCGCAGCTCCGCATAGATCGCCTGGATGTTCTTGTTGCGCTCGATCCGGCTGCTGATGTTGAACTGTTCGATGAATTCGCCGCGCCCGAAGCGGTGAAAGAAGGCCTTCCAGTGCTGCTCCGTATAGGGCAGCAGGGCGATGTACCCGTCCCTGGTGGGCGAGGGCTTGCGGCCGCCCTTGAGCAGGCGCGCATAGCCGGCGTCGCCAATGGGCGGCTGAAAGCCGTGGCCGCCCAGATGCTCCGTCATCGTGAAAGCGACCATGGTCTCGAACATCGGCACTTCGACGTACTGGCCTTCGCCGGTGCGGACCTTGTGGACGATCGCGCCCAGGATGGCGTTGGCCGTGGCCAGGCCCGCGATCTTGTCGGCCAGCAGGGTGGGCGGGTAGTCAGGGACGCCGCTTTCGTGTCCCACCAGATGGGCCAGTCCGCAGGCGCCCTGGATGATGTCGTCGAATGCGGGCTGGCCGGCAAACGCGCCGCCCTCGCCAAAGCCGGTGGCGGCGCAGTAGACGATGCCCGGGTTGATCTGCGCCACCGCATCGTAGCCGAACCCCAGCCGCTCGATCGCCTTGACGCGGATGTTGTGCACCAGCACGTCGCAGCGGCCGATCAGCTGGCGTAGCTGCGCCTTGCCTTCTTCCGTCTTGAGGTCGATGCACACCGAACTCTTGTTGCGGTTGATATTCATGAAGGTGGAACTCATGCCGGGCGTGCGGCTCACGCCGTTCGCACGCATCAGGTCGCCCTCGGGCGGTTCAACCTTGATCACCTCGGCGCCATAGTCCGCCAGCACCTGGGTGGCGACGGGACCCAGTACCACCGCGGTCAGATCCAGTACGCGGATACCGGCAAGAGGGCCTCGGGGAGCGGTGGCGTCCGGCTCCTTCTGGTCGTTCGTCATGTCGCTTGCGTTCATGGTTGCCTCGCTTCTCATCGTTATTACCTAGAGCAGATTCGTTGTATCCACTCTATAGTTTTGCTTGTCAGCAAGCAAGTAAGGATAAACATGGATACGTTGCACATCACGGTCGGGGACCTGCCACCCAAATGCGAGGCGCTCCGGCAGGAGGCACGAGCCTTTGCCAGGGAGCACATCACAAAGTATTCACGCGTCGAGCGGGCGCACAACTGGGCCGGCCGCGACCCGGATTTCTCCAGGAAGATGGGCGAAAAGGGGTGGCTCGGCATGACCTGGCCAACCGACATCGGCGGCGGCGGAAAGAGCATGCTGGAGCGCTATGTGATGCTGGAGGAACTGCTGGCCGTAGGTGCCCCGATGGGCGCGCACTGGGCCGCCGACCGCCAGATGGGGCCGCTGCTCATCCGCTACAGCCGCGACCAGCTTGCTCCCAAAATCATTCCGCAGATCCGCCGGGGCGAGGCCTTCATTTGCATCGGCATGAGCGAGCCGGACTCGGGCTCGGACCTCGCTTCCATCCGTACCCGCGGCACCAAGGTTGAAGGCGGCTGGAAGATCAACGGCCGCAAGGTGTGGACCTCGGGCGCGCACCATGCGCACTACATGGTGGCCCTGGTGCGCACCAGCGAACGTGGCGATGACCGCCACGCCGGCATGAGCCAGATCTTCATCGAGATGGACCGCCCCGGCGTGACGGTGCGGCCCATCGTCTCGCAACTCGGCACGCGCATCTTCAACGAGGTGATCCTCGACGATGTGTTCGTGCCCGATGACCACCTGGTGGGCGAGGAGGGCAAGGGCTGGAGCCAGGTGATCAATGAACTGAAGTACGAGCGATCGGGCGCGGAGCGCTTCCTGAGCAGCACGCAACTGCTGCTGGAGATGCTCGATGCGGCGCAGGCAGGCAACCGCCAGCAGGCCGTGGCCATCGGCAAGGTGATCGCGCGCTATGCCACCTTGCGCCAGATGTCGCAGGGCATCGCGCTGATGATGGCCGAGGGGCAGGACCCGTCGCTGGCCGCCTCCATCGTCAAGGACCAGGGGGCGCTGCTGGAGCAGTCGCTGCCCGACATTGCCTACGAGGTATTCCCCGACCGGCTGGGGGATGGAAGCGAGTTCGACCAGGTGCTGAACCTGGTGACGCTGGCGGCGCCATCGTTCTCGCTGCGAGGAGGGACGAGAGAGATTTTGCGCGGAATTATTGCGAAAGGACTGGGGCTGCGATGAGCGACAACATGATTGAAGAAACCGTCAAGCGACTGCTGGCCAACGAGGTGAGCCGCGAGCTGCTGACCGCTGTCGAGGCCGGTGAATTTGCCGGCGCACTGTGGCAAGCCATCGCCGACGCCGGCATGACCAAGATTCTCTGCCGCGAGGCGCATGGCGGCATCGAGGCCTCGTGGCCGGAAGCGTTGTCCCTGTTCTACCAGGTCGGCTATACCCAGGCGCCGGTGCCGCTGTCGCAGGCGGTGGTGGGGCAGTACCTGGCATCGCGCAGCGGGCTGGACCTGGCGGCCGACGGCGTGTTCGCGCTGGCCGCCGGCGCGCAGACGCGGGCACTGGCACTGACCGGCAATGAGGCGGGGACGCCCGCCACCCTCACCGGCACGATGACAGCGGTGAAGTGGGCGCGCCATGCCCATTGGCTGGTGGTGGAGGCGGCAGGCCACGTCTGCCTGGTGGATGCCAGGGGGACTGGCGTGCGGGTGGAGCCAAAGGCCGATGCCGCATCGCTGCCGGCCGACACGGTGGTGCTTGACCATGCCCCCGTGGCGCATGTGCTGCCTGCTGGCATTTCCGGGCTGAGCCGGCCGCTGGAAGTGTTCTACGCTGCCACCACCGCCGCGCAGCTGACCGGCGCGCTGGAATACGCGCTGGACCTGGCGGTGCAGTATGTGAAGGACCGCGTGCAGTTTGGCAAGCCCATCGGCAAGAACCAGGCTATCCAACAGCAGCTTGCCGTGCTGGCCGGCGAGGTGGCCTGCAGCTACGCGGCTGCGACCACGGCGCTGCGCGATCTGCCCGCCATGCAGGAGGACAGCGCGCCCCAGGCTGAATTCAGCGCCGCCGTAGCCAAGGTGACGGCCAGCGACGCGGTGCGCACGGGTGCCTCGATTGCGCACCAGGTGCATGGCGCCATTGGCTTTACCCACGAATACCCGCTGAACTTTGCCACCCGGCGCTTGTGGGCCTGGCGTGCCGAGGCCGGCAGCAGCACCGAATGGGCAGAGCGCCTCGGCCAGGCGTTCATCCAGGCAGGCTCGGATCAGTTCTGGCCGCACCTGACCGCGCGCACCCTGCCGTCGGCGGATGCCCCGGCAACGCCGGCTGACCCCCAAGCCCGACCCACGCATGCAGAAAGGACCGCCACCCATGTCTGAGACGCCGAACCAGGCCATCCTGACCAGCCGCGACGGCCATGTCGCCATCATCGAGCTGAACCGCCCGCCGCACAATTTCTTTGATGTGGAAATGATTGCCCGGATTGCCGACGAGCTGGACCGGCTGCAGGCCGACAAGACCTGCCGTGCGGTGCTGCTGCAGGCGGGCGGCAGCGCGTTCTGCGCGGGGGCGGATTTTTCGCGGCGCAATGGCGCTGAGGCGCCGCGTAGCGCCTCGCGCATTAATCCCATCTACCTGGAGGCACTGCGCATCTTCAGTTTCAGCAAGCCGATTGTGGCCGCCATCGAGGGCGCGGCCGTGGGTGGCGGCCTTGGCCTGGCGCTCGCGGCGGACTTCCGGGTGTCATGCGCAGAGGCCCGGTTCTCGGCCAACTTCAACCGGCTCGGGATTCACCCTGGCTTCGCGCTCTCGTACACCCTGCCTTCGCTGATCGGCAAGCAGATGGCGGCGTGGTTGCTGTACACCGGCGCCCGCGTGGATGGCGCCCGCGCCAGTGAGCTGGGGCTGGTGGACTTCATCGTCCCCAAGGCGGAGGTGCGCACCGCCGCGATGGCACTGGCCCGGGAAATGGCCACTTCATCGCCGCGTGCATTGCAGTCCACCCGCCAAACCTTGAAGGCGGACTCGCTCAGCCACATCCGCAATGCCATCTCGCGCGAGAGCGCGGAGCAGGCTACCCAGTTTGCGGGGCCGGACATGGCCGAGGGCGTGAAGGCCATGGTCGAAAGGCGGCTGCCAGTCTTTGAAGACTGAATCCGGCCAAGGCCAATCCATTTCGATATACAGGAGACAAGCACCATGCAACGGAGACAATTTGGCGCCACGCTGCTGGCTGGCGCGGCAGCGTTGGGTTTCCCCTACATCGCCCGGGCGCAGGGCAAGGTGATTCGCGTCATCGTGCCCTTCACGGCGGGCAGCGGCTCGGACGAGGGCGCGCGCTTTTACGCGGAGCTGATCTCCAAGGCGCTGGGACGCTCCATCGTGGTCGAGAACAAGCCGGGGGCCAGCGGCCTCATCGCCGTGCGCACTGTGCTGGCGGAACCGGCGGACGGCAACACCATCCTGCTGGGCAGCAACTCGCTGATCGCGGTGAACCCGGTGATGGTGAAGGACCTGGGCTACGACCCGTTCAAGGACCTGGTGCCGCTGCACGGCCTGGCGATCTCCGCCGCCGCCTTTGTGGCCGGCAACGACTCACCCTACAACAGCATTGCGGATGTGGTGGCCCGCTACAAGGCCACGGGCAACCCGATCTCGATCGGCAATTATTCCGAAGGCTATCGCCTGGTAGGCGAGTGGCTGGCGCAGGTAACGGGTATCAAGACCACGCCCGTGCCCTACAAGGGCGGAGCGCCCATGGTGACGGACCTGATCGGCAACCGGCTGGACATCGCCCTTAACGACATCACCGGCATCGCCCCCATGGAAAAGGCCAAGAAGCTCCGCGTGCTCGCCATCACCGGCGGGGCGCGCGACAAGCTGTTGCCGAATGCCCCGACGATGAAGGAACTGGGCTACACGGACTTTGAATCCTACGTGTGGTCGTCCTTCTCGATGAAGGCCGGCACCGCGCAGGACAAGCTCAAGGCGCTTGCCGCAGCGATTTCCGCCGCGCAAGGGACCGAGGCGGCAAAGGCATACCAGTCCAAGCGCGCGGGTACTTTTTTGAACAAGGCGCTCGGCGAATTGGGGGAATTCCAGCGTGCGGAATACCTGCGCTTCAAGCGTGTGGCGGAAAAAGCCAATATCCGGCCGAGTTGAGCGCCTGGCCTTACTGCTGCGCCGGAAACTGCGCACGCAGGGGCTTGTGTCGACGCAGTTCTGGAACGTGGCCCTTTCGCTTCGGTACAATTTGAGCTGCCGTGCAGCTCCGCGTGAATGGATCCAAACCCTGTTCAACGCAAGCCACAACGGCGCCATGGACCATTACCACTGCTTCGAGACATAGCCGGCCGATCCGTGCATCGGTCGGCGAGCCCGCGCCAGGCGCAGCCCCGGACCATGCGGGGCGGGCCGCGGGCGACAAAACGTTCACTACCTATGAAACAGCAAACCAGTCGCACCCAGGAGCAACGGCGTGAGGAGTCTGTCAGCCGTATGGTGCAGGCCGCTATCGAGCTGATTTCTGAAAAAGGCCTCGCCGGGCTGACGATGAATGAAGTCGGCACCAAGGCGGGCTATAGCCGCGGCCTGGCGCACAATCACTTCGGCTCCAAGGAAAAGCTGCTGGAGGAATGCCTGGAACAGCTCTCGCGTGAATTCAATGCCCAGCGCAAGAAGGATGGCAGCGATACCCGCGGCATTCACGGCATCTATTCGCTGGTGGACGCCTACACCCAGCGGCCGGAAAACGCGGTCAACAGTATCCGTGCGATGTTTTTCATCGTGCTTGACTCGTCCGTTGCCGACTCGCCGCTGCACGGCTTTGTCCACGACTACAACGAAAAGAACATGGCCTACGTCGAGTACAAGCTCAACGAGGCGAAAACCCTTGGGCAGATCCGGGCGGACGTGGACGCAAAATCCGCGGCCTTCATCCTGATGAGCCTGCTGCGCGGTATCTCCGTGCACCGCCTGAACCGGGCCTCCATGGACCCTGCAGCCGTGAAGGCGGAAATCCTGCGGATGATCGGGGAGTGGCTGGTGTAGAAGAACCATCGCCATGGCGATGTTGAGGGTGGGCTGAAAGGCAAGCACTTGGGAGACGCCGGCCGGTCCGAAGCATGGCAAAGACAGCGCCGGAGACGCGCGCGGGCCAGGGAGGGACTGCTATGGACAGCGGCATGGTCAAGTCGGCAAATCGGGTGTTCGATCTGCTGGAGTTGTTCGAGCGGGTGCGCCGGCCGCTGCGCGTCGGCGAGATCGCCGAGCGCCTCGGCATCCCGCAGTCCAGTGTCTCGATGCTGCTGCGGACCATGGTGGCGCGCGGCTACATGGAGTTCGACGCTCAGATGCGAACCTATTGCCCGTCGGTCCGCGTCGCGTTCCTGTGCGGGTGGACCACGAGAATGCACGGTACCGGCGCCTCGGTCCACGACGCCCTGCGCCGGCTTTCGAGCGAGACCGGCGAGACGGTGCTGCTGGGCCGCCAGAGCGGCAATATGCTGCAATACCTGTCCGTCATCGAATCCAGTCATGCTTTGCGCCTGTCGGTATCGTCGGGCACCATCCGGCCGATGCATCGCACCGCGATCGGCATCATGCTGATGAGCCGGATGGAAGACGAACAGATCGGGCGGCTGCTGCGCCGCTACAGCGCCGAGGTGGCCCCGGGCGAGCCGCCGGTACGCACCGACGAGATCATGCGCGAGGTGGAGCAGGCGCGCCGGCAAGGCTACTACGAGTCGGCCAGCCTGGCGTCGCCGGGGGCCGGTGTGATCGCCACGCTGGTGGCCACGCCGATACGCGGCCAGTGGCTCGGCATCGGCACCGGCGGCCCGGTAGCGCGTTTGCACGCACGCCGCAAGAAGTTGCTGGCCGCCGTGCTGGCGGTAGCGCAGGACTGCTGAACGCCGCCGCGGCGGCGCGAAATCAGCGGCCGGGCCGTTCCCTGCGCGCCCGGACGGCATCGAGCCGCGCCAGCAGGCGCCTGGCCTGCGCCAGGTGCAGGCGCTCGACCATGCGCCCCGCCAGATTGATCACACCCGCCGCGGCATGCTCGGGCCGCGCGAAGGCCGCGACGATCGCCTGCGCCTCGGCGATGGCGGCATCCGACGGCGTGAACGCCGCGTTGGCCGGATCCACCTGCGACGGATGGATCAGCGTCTTGCCGTCAAAGCCCATCCTGCACGACTGCAGCACTTCATTGTCGAAGCCGGCGCGATCGCCGAAGTCATTCCATACACCGTCGAGCACGTCCATGCCATAGCGCCTGGCGGCCAGCACCACCGACATCAGCCAGGGAAGCAGATACGCACGGTTGTCGCCCGGATACACGCCGGTCTCCTTGGCGAGATCGTTGGTGCCCACGACCAGGCAGTCGAGCTGCACCTGCCGGCGCTGGCCGGCTTGCAGGATGCCATCGAGGTGATGGATCGCGGACGCCTTTTCGATCATGGCCCACAGCTTGGGGGCAGGGCCATTGGCAATGGCGCCGATCGCCTCGGCAAAGCGTTCCAGGTCTGCACCGGTGTCGACTTTCGGCAGCAGGATCGCATCGGCCCCGCAGGCGGCGGCAGCGCGCAGGTCGGCATCGAATTCGGCGGTTCCCAGCGCATTGACCCGGATCACAGTCTCATGCGCCGCAAAGGGCTGCGTGGCAAAGGCGCTGGCAAGGTTGTCCCTGGCCTGGCCTTTCATGGCCGGCGCCACGGCGTCCTCCAGGTCGAACACGATGACGTCGCAGGGCAGGTTGCGGGCCTTCTCGATGGCGCGGGTATTGGTCGCGGGCACATACAGCACGGAGCGGCGGGGCGCGGTCTTGTTCATGGTCATGAGATATAGCGTCGCCGGTGGCGACGTGGACGTGAAGCGTTGAGGGCAGTGTGGCCATGGCGCGGCGCCGTGCGCCGCGAATGGCCGCGGACAAGAGTTTCGATCCCGCACGCACCGGCTTCCATCACATATGTGATCGATGCCCCGGCGTCGGCATCCATCACATATGTGATGCCGGGCCCGTCGGCGTTCGCCAATACTCGCTCCATCGACAACAACACGGCGCCGGCCAACGCGGCGATGCTTCCGAGTGGAACCTGACCATACCATCGACAAGACAGCGGACAGCACCGGCTTCACCCGGGCGCTGGCCGGCTGGATCAGCATGGTCGACGATGCCGAGCTCGGCGCGCCGGCTTTCGCCTGGGCACGGCACGCCATGCTCGACTGGATCGCCGTTACCCTCGCCGCCGCCCGCGAGCCGCTGGTCGAAATGCTCGTCGCCGAATATGCCGGCTCGCGCGATTTGCCGTGCGCGCTGGTGGGCAGCCCGTTGCGCGCCGATCCGGCGCAGGCCGCGCTGATCAATGGCGCTGCCGGCCACGCTCTCGACTTTGACGACGTCGCCTCGGCGATGCACGGCCATCCGACCGTGCCCGTGGCACCTGCCGCACTGGCGGTGGCGCAGGCCGCCGGCGCCAGCGGCAAGGACCTGCTGCGCGCGCTGATACTGGGGCATGAAGTCGAAAGCCGGGTCGGAGAAGTGGTTGGCGCCGAGCAGTATCGCCTCGGGCTGCACCCGACCGGCACCACCGGCACGCTGGGCGCCGCCGCTGCCTGTGCGCGGCTGGGTGGACTCGACCCGGAGGGCACGGCCCACGCGCTCGGGCTCGCCGCGACGCAGGCAGCCGGGCTCAAATGCATGTTCGGCACCATGGCCAAGCCGCTGCATGCAGGCAAGGCCGCCATGAATGGCGTGATGGCGGCCCGCCTGGCGGCGCGCGGGTTCACTGCCAACGCCAGCGGCATCGAGTGCGAGCAGGGCTTTGGCCGCACCCAGGCGCCCGCTGCGCCGGCGTTCCCGGCCACCTTCGAGCGCCGCGCAGGCATGGCGATCGAACGCACCCTGTTCAAGTTCCATGCGTCCTGCTACCTCACGCACTCCACCATTGAAGCCGTGCGCCAGGCTTGCCGTGAGCACCGTATCGACCTCGATGCGCTCGAGTCGATGACCATCTTCGTGTCGGGTGCGCATCGTGGCGTGTGCGATATCGCCAACCCGCAGACCGGCCTGGAGATCAAGTTCGCGATCCAGCATCTTGCGGCGCTGGCGATGGACGGTGCGCCCACTGCGTCGCTCGCCCTGTATTCGCCCGAGACCGCGCTCGCCCCACGCTATGTCAGGGCGCGGCAGCGGACCGCCCTGCAGGTGGTGCCCGGCCCGGACCGCAACGCCGCCACGGTCGAGATCCTGACGCGCGACGGCCGCACGCTGCGCGCGCAGGCCAATGTCGCGGTGCCGGCCGCGGACCTTGCCATGCAGTGGCGGCGCCTGGTCGACAAGGCGCAGGCCATCGTCGTGCCGCGCATCGGCGCGGCCAAGTTCGCGAAGCTGGTGTCGGTGGTCGACACGCTGGACCAGCTTCCTTCCGTCGAACCTTTGTTTGAGGCAATTCAATGACATCCACCCATCCCGCCATCGAGCGCGCTCCCGAGATCCCCGCCGATCCGGTCGTCGCCCGCCTGAAAGCAGAAGCCCGGCTGCGCGCCCGCGGCAACCGCTACGAGGATTTCGAGCCGGGCCGGCGCTTCGACCATCACTGGGGCCGTACCGTCACCGCGTCGGACAACACCATGTTCTCGGTGCTGACGCTGCACTACAACCCGCAATACACCAACGAGGCGGTGGCGCAGGCCAACGGCCACGCGGGCGTGCCGGTCAATCCGCTGCTGGTGTTCAACACCGTGTTCGGCCTGTCGGTGGAAGACCTGTCCGAGGGCGGCGGCCCCTTTCTCGGGGTCGACGAGCTGGCCTATCTGCGGCCGGTCTACCCCGGCGAGACGCTCTATGCCAGCTCCGTCGTGGTGTCGCGCAGGCCGGCCAGCAACCGCCCCGGCTACGGCATCGTCACGTGGCACACGCATGGCACCAATCAGCAGGGCGATGTAGTGATCGAGTTCAAGCGTACCAATCTGGTCAGGATGAGGGGATAAGCATGTCAGGAGACGGTCTGGGTTACATGACGGAAGCGCGTTGCATGATCCGCGATGCGGCGCGCGATTTCACGATGAAAGAGGTGCTGCCGGTTGCCAACGCGCTGGACGGCCCGGATGCGGAGATCCCGATGTCGCTGCGCGACAAGATGGCCGAGATGGGCTACTTCGGCATCACGATCCCGGAGGAGTACGGCGGCCTGGGCCTTGGCATTTTCGAGTATTGCCTGATCTGCGAGCAGCTGTCGCGCGGCTGGATGTCGGTGGCCTCGATCGTGGCCCGTGCGCAGGGCGGCTGGATCATGAAATCGATGCCCGAGGACATGCGGCGCGAATACTTGCCGCGCGTGGTTCGTGGCGACTTCCTCAATGCCAGCGCGCTGTCCGAGCCGGATACCGGTTCCGACCTGGCGTCGATCTCGTGCCGCGCCGTGCTGGATGGCGATGAGTGGGTGCTGACCGGCAACAAGTACTGGTGCACCTTTGCCGACGGCGCCGACTACCTGATCCTGTTCGCGCGCACCTCGGCGCCGCCATCGCCCGACAAGCGCTGGGAAGGCATTTCGTGCTTCATGATCGAGAAGCAGCGGGGCGGCTTCCCCGCTGGCATGACCGGCTCGCCGATCCCCAAGATCGGGTATTTCGGCTGGAAGACCTTCGAGCTGGCGCTCGACGGCGTGCGCGTGCCGAAGCGCAACCTGATGGGTCCGGAAGGCAAGGCCTTCCTGCTGATGGCCAAGGGCCTGGAGGGCGCCCGCGCGCATACCGCCGCACGGGCGATCGGCCTGGCGCAGGGCGCGCTGGAAGACGCGATCGCCTATTCACTGGAGCGGCGCCAGTTCGGCATGCCGATCGCCGAATACCAGGCGATCCGCTTCAAGATCGCGACCATGGCCACCGAGATCGAGGCCGCGCGTCAATTGCTCTACTTCGTCTGCAACGAGATCGACAGCGGGCGCCGCTGCGACAAGGAGGCGTCGATGGTGAAGTACTTCGCCTCGGAGATGGCCGAGCGCGTGACCTCGTCGGCGCTGCAGATCTTCGGCGGCGCGGGCTATACCAGGCTGTTCCCGGTGGAGCGCTACTGGCGCGACGCGCGCCTCACCAAGATTTTCGAAGGCACTTCCGAGATCCAGCAACGCATCATCGCCAACAGCCTGCTTGGCAAGTCCGAGGTCGAGGGCATGATCGCCAGCCGCGCGTTCGGCGGGCAGGTCCGACAGTCGAAGGAGGCGGCATGAAGCTCTGCGCACTCACCAGCCCCGACGGATACTTCGAGCACTTCGAAGCGGGCATGCTGATCCGCCATGCGCGCGGCAAGACCGTGACCGAGATGGACAACGTCATGCTGACCAACATGGTCATGAATACGGCCGAAGGGCACTTCAACGAAGACGCCATGCGGCGTGCCGCCGGCGGCATCTTCGCGCAGCGCGTGGTCTTTGGCGGGATCAACCTGTCGATGGTGCTCGGGCTTGCGGCGCAGGACACTGCCGAGCAATGCCTGCGCGAACTGACGCTGGACAAGATCCGCCTGTCGCATCCGGTCTTCCACGGCGATACGCTCTACGCCTTCACCGAGGTGCTGGGCAAGGAGGACGGCGACCGCGAGGATGCCGGCATCGTCCGCTTCCGGCACTACGGCGTGAACCAGGACGACAAGCTGTGCGTGCAAGCGGAGCGCACCGCGCTGATCAAGCGCGAGAGCCACTGGGGCGGGCGATGAGCGCAGAGGGGAGCATGGATGGCCATGCAGATGGCCGCCCCAAGGGCGCGCTCGACGGCATGGTGGTACTCGACCTGACCCAGATGCTGGCGGGCCCCTATTGCTCGATGATGCTCGCCGACCAGGGCGCGCGCGTGATCAAGATCGAGCCGCCCGGGGGCGACCAGACCCGACGCAACGGCCCGCACCTCGAGGGCGCGTTGCGGATGGAGTCCGGCGGGTTTGGCGGCTACTTCGGCTCGATCAACCGCAACAAGGAATCGCTGGTGCTGGACCTGAAGCAGTCCGCCGGGCGCGAGACCCTGTTGCGGCTCGTGCGCAGCGCCGACGTGCTGGTCGAGAACTACCGCGCCGGCGTGATGGAGCGCTTCGGGCTGGGCTATGAACGGCTCGCCGAGGAGAACCCCAGGCTGGTGTACGCGGCGCTGCGCGGCTTCGGCGACCCGCGCAGCGGCGAGAGCGCCTACGCGGGCTGGCCCGCCTACGATCCCGTCGCGCAGGCAATGGGCGGCATCATGGGGATCACCGGCCCGCAGCGCGGCGGCGCGCCGACCAAGATCGGCCCGGGCGTTGGCGACATCGTGCCGGCCATGTTCCTGGCCTACGGCATCGCAGCGGCGTGCTGGCACGCCCAGCGCACCGGCCGTGGCCAGTTCGTGGATGTGGCCATGGTCGATGCCGTGCTGGCGGTGTGCGAACGCATGGTGTTCCAGTACAGCGCCTCGGCGCAGGCGCCGGGACCCGAGGGCAACGGGCATCCGCTGCTCTGCCCGTTCGGGCTTTTTCCGGCCAGTGACGGCTTTATCAGCCTTGGGGTGCCGAACGACCGCTTCTGGCGGCTGCTGGTGGAGCGGATGGGCAATCCGCCATGGGCCGGCGATGCGCGCTTTGCCACCAACGAATCGCGCGTGCGGCACCGGGCCGAGGTGGAGCAGGCGGTCGCCGCCTGGACGGTGCGCCACACCAAGCGCGCGCTTGCCGAGATGCTGGGCGGCGAGGTGCCGTTCGGCCCGGTATTCGATGCCGCAGACATCTTCGACGATCCGCATTTCCGCATCCGCGGGATGCTGGTCGAAGCCGAGCAGCCAGGCGCAGCGCGCGGACTGACCATCGCCGGCAGTCCGGTGCGCATGAGCGCCACGCCCGGAGGCGTACGGCATCGGGCCCCCATGACCGGCGAGCACACCGACCGCACCCTGGCCGACCTCGGCTTCGATGCCGGCGAGATCGCCGCGCTGCGCGCGGACGGCGTGGTGCAGTAGGCGGTGGCGCCACGCCGTGACGACTACAGACAACACTAGTACAACAAGCAGGAGACAACATCATGCAGGAAAAAGCCAAGCGGCTGCGCCGCTGCCAGCTGTCCGTGCCGGGCTCGAGCGAGAAGATGATGGCCAAGGCCGCGGGCATGGGCGTGGACTTCATCTTCCTTGACCTGGAAGACGCGGTGGCACCCAGCGAAAAGCGCCCGGCACGGCGCAAGATCGTCGACGCCCTCAACGGGCTGGACTGGGGACGCACCACGCGCTGCGTGCGCATCAACGACCTGACCACCGAGTACGCGTACGAGGACATCATCGAAGTGGTGGAGGGTGCCGGCCGCAATCTCGATGTCATCATGCTGCCGAAGGCCATGTCGGCGGCGGATGTGCAGTTTGTCGACAAGCTGTTGTCGATGATGGAGAAGAAGCTTGGCCTGCGCCACCGCATCGGCATCGACGTGCTGATCGAAGAGGTGGAGGCAATGATGAACGTCGAGGCCATTGCCGCGTCGACGCCGCGGCTGGAATGCCTGATCTTCGGCATGGGCGACTACTCGGCCAGCCAGGGCGTATCCATGCGCGACATTGGCGGCAGCGGCGGCTATCCGGGCGACATCTGGCACTACCAGCGCCAGCGCCTGACGATTGCCGCGCGCGCGCACCGGCTCGACGCCGTCGATGGCCCGTTCGCCGACTTCCGCAGCCCCGACGCGTTCCGCGAGGAAGCGCGCCGCGCCATGATTCTAGGCATGGTCGGCAAGTGGGCCATCCATCCGTCGCAAGTCGAACTCGCGCAGGACGTCTTCTCGCCGACCGCCGCCGATGTGGCGCGTGCCCGCGACATGATCCGTGCCTATGACGAAGCCCTGTCGCAAGGACTGGGCGCCGTCCAGTACGAGGGCAAGATGATCGACATCGCCTCGGTCCGCATCGTCAGGAACCTGGTACAGCGGGCCGACCAGATCGGCATGTAGCGGCATGTAGCGGCATGCCGCGCCGGCCACCCGGGTGTCCGCGAGCCATCGCGGGCGCAGGCTTGAAGCATTCCGGAGAATACCCATGCGTTCTTCTTTTCGTCCGGGCAACGACTTGCCCGTGGATACCATCGACCTTCGCCGGCGTCGGGTGCTCGGCGCAGCGGCGGGAGCTGCTGCATTGCCCTGGCTGCTGCCACGCCATGCGCTTGCCAGCGACTGGCCCTCGCGCCCGATCCGGATCATCGCGGCGCAGGCGCCGGGCTCTTCCAACGACAGCACCGCGCGTGCATTCGCGGAGTTTTTCTCCACCAGGCTGAAGGTGCCGGTGGTGGTGGAAAACAAGCCCGGCGGCATCGGCATGATTGCCGCCGAGGCGGTGGCGCGCGCCAAGCCAGACGGGAGCACGCTGCTGTGCACCTTGCACAGCCAGCTGGCGCAGGCGCCAGTGTTGCTGAAAAAGCCGCCCATCGATCCGTCGCGCGACCTCACGCCGGTGGCGTCGATCAGTACCGGCGTCGGCGTGATGGTGGCGACCAAGGGGCTGCCGGCCAACACCTTCAAGGAATTGCTCGCCCTCGCGCACAAGCGGCCGGTCAGCGTCGGCAACTACGGCATCGGCTCGGGCTGGCAGCTGATGGTGGCCCAGCTGAAGAAGCTGACCGGAGCGCAGTTCGACATCATCAACTACAAGGGCACCGGTGCCATGATCGGCGACCTGCTGGCTGGCCATATCGATATCGGCGCCGGCTCGCTGCTCGGGATGTCCGGCGGGCTGGCTTCCGGCGGATTGAAGCCGTTGCTGCTGATCTCCGGGTTGCGGAGCGCGAAATTGCCCGGGATACCGACGTGGGCGGACGAGGGCATATCCGACCCGGTCTTTGCCAACCTGGCCGAATGCAATATGCTGCTGGGCCCCGCGGGGCTGCCAGCCGGCATCGTCAACAGCCTGGCCACGCTGGTGCGGCAGTCGGTCACGGAATCGGAGGCGGTCAGGAATGTGCGGGAGCAGCTTGGCAGCCAGGACACGCCATTGACCGGCGAAGCCCTGCAGCGCTTCATCGCGCGCACGTGGCCGACCTACCAGGCCATGACCAGGACGGTAGGGCTCAAAATGGAATGAGTAGGCTGCGAACCGCAGCGGAGTGGTGATGTCGTGCCTCAAAAAGGGAAACGCGCCTTAAGGCGCGCTTCTCAACTGCCTTGACCCCTCATCCGAGGGACGACAAGCACCAGTCTTTCGCGGCCAGTGCGGATTCGGGGGCGCGCCGGAAGCTGATGGCGAGCCGGTTATAGGCGTTCATCAGGCTGATAGCCATCGTGAGGTCAGCGAGCTCTTTCTCATTGAACGCCGCGGCCGCGACTTGGAATTCCGTCTCGGGCACGTGTGTGTCCGCCACCAGGGTGACCGACTCGGCCCATGCGAGTGCGGCCTTTTCACGGTGAGTGAACAACGGCCCCGCTTCACGCCAGGCTTGCACGAGCGCAAGCTTCTCGGGCGTATTGAAACTGTTGTGCCCATGCGGTAGCGAATGTCCTGCTCATTAGCATTTCCGACTCCGCGCAGACCCGCGCAGCTCCGTCGGCCATGATGCTCTGCGTCGCATCTCTGCCCCATACTTACTGTGCGCCGGCGGCATCAGCCGCGTCGGCGCGAAGCCGGCCCGCGCGCAACGAACGGGCGTCAGTCGGGATGGACGCGTGCGGCCGCGCGCCACGCCCCGGGCGGCTGCCCGAAACGCCGCGTGAAGCTGCGCGTGAAGGTGGTCTGGTCCGGGTAGCCTGACGCCAGCGCGACCTCGGCCAGCGGCAGCGCGGATTGCGTCAGCAGCTGCAGCGCGCGGTCCAGCCGCAGCCGGGTCTGGTAGCGGTGCGGGGTATCGCCGAAGGCCTCGGCAAACAGGGTCTGGAAGCGCCGCACGCTCCAGCCGAAATGCCCGGCGACTTCCGCCGCGCGCAGGGGCGCGGCCAGGTTGGCGCGCAGGTAGGCATCCACGGCCATCAGCGGGAATACCTGCTCGTCGCCGGGCATGCCGAGGCAGTCCGCCAGCGCCGCGGCCAGCGTGGCCGCCAGTTGCCAGTCGGTCTGCGGCCCGCGCGCTGCCGCGGCGGCGCGCCACGCCGACAGCGCGCGCACGCGGCTGCCGAAGGCGCCGTCCAGCGGGAACGTGCGCGGGCGCGCCATCAGCCGCGCGGGCAGCGCCACCGAGCGCGCCGGGAAGTCCGCCACTAGCTGCAGGTTGCCGTCCAAGCCCAGGAATTCATGATGGCTGCCGGCCGGCACGATCAGGCCGCTGCGGTCGTCCACGCGATAGACGTGGCCGTCGATCTCCAGCTCGGTGGCGCCGGCCAGGCCGAACAGCAATTGGTGGTAGCCGTGCTGGTGGCCGTCCGGCTGCGGGCGGTAGCGCCGGTGCTCGACCAGCGGCGAGGCGTGGGGTTCAGCGGGCTTCGGCATGCCGCAACCTGCCACGGGTCTGGCACAGCCAGACGCCCGCGCCGGCCACCGCCATGCCCAGCGCCTGCACCGCATCCAGCCGTTCGCCGAACAGCAGCCAGGCCTGCAGCGCGGCCAGCGGCGGCGCCAGGAACATCAGCGCCGCGGCATTGGCGGCCTGGCCGCGCCGCACCAGGCTGACCAGCAGCCAGGTGCCGGCGCCCGACAGGCCGATCGCCGCCCATGCCAGCCCGGCCCACAGCGCCACGCCGCCATGCCAGTGCAGCGGCGCGTCGGCGGCCTGGATCGCCACCATCGCGGCGGCTACCAGCATGGCGCCCAGGTTCTGCCAGGCGGAACTGGCGCGCAGGTCACAGGCGGCGATGACGGATTTCTGCAAGAGGGTTCCCATGGTGATGGAGACAATGGCCAGCACGCCCAGCAGCACGATCCAGGGCGACAGCGCCGGCGCGGCCGGGTGCATGCCGGCCGGCATCGCCGGGGCGACCACCAGCGCGACGCCGAGCGCACCCAGCGCCAGGCCCTGCCACGTCCGCCTGGAAGGTAGCTCCTTCAGCAGGGGAATGGCAACCAGCGCGGTCAGCAGCGGCTGCAGCGCGCCCAGCAGGGCCATGATCGCCGGCGGCAGGCCCCTGGCCACGGCGCCGTAGCCGGCGCACAGGTAGATGCCCTGCATCAGCGCGCCGGCCAGCAGGTGGCGCGGCGCCTCGCGCAGCGGCGGCCAGGCCGCGCGCGCGGCCAGCGACCAGGCCACGAACATCAGCGCCGCCACGGCAAAGCGGCCCAGCAGGAACAGGCTGGTATCGGCCAGCGGCACGATGGCCTTGCCGACGATAAAGCCGGTGGACCAGATCAGGACAAAGGCAACGGTGGGCAGCCAGGCGGCAGCGGACAGGGGGCGCGACATGCAAGCAGGCGTTTCCGCCGGGGGCGGGATCGGAGGGACAGAGCGCAAGGCTAGCCAGGCAGCGCGCCGCTGTCTTGGCAAATCCGGCAATCGGCATGCTGAAAGCATTGGTAACACTCCGGTGGCGCCTCCGGGTCAACCAATGTGCGCTTGCCACGTAACATAGTGATGTTGATCGAACAGGGCGAGGAGCAAGGCATGAATCCGGCGCAGCATTCGAGACAATCCGGCCCGGGCCGGCTCGCCGCCTGGCGGGCCGCCGCGGCACTGGCACTGGCAGCGTGCCTGGCCGCCTGCGCACAGGTGCCGGCCGAGGCTGGCGGCAGCACCGCCGCCACCGACCTGCGCTGGCTCAACACCGTCACCTACGGCGCTGACCAGGCCACCCTTGGCCACCTGCGCCGGCTGGGCCGCAAGGGCTTCCTCGACCGGCAACTGACGCTGCCGCTGGCCGATCCGCCCGAACTGGCGGCTGCCATCGCAGCCTTGCCCAACCTGCAGGCCGATGCCGCCGCGCAGATCCAGGCCGCACGCGACGCGCGCCAGCGCATCGACGCGTTGCCCGACGACGACCGCAAGCAGCAGGCCCGCCAGGCGCTGAACGCGCAGGGCCGCGAGATCGTGGCCGATGCCGCGCGGCGCCACCTGCTGCGCGCGCTGTATTCTCCGGCGCAGCTGCGCGAGCAGATGACGTGGTTCTGGATGAACCATTTCAACGTCTACTCGGGCAAGGGCCAGGTCCGGCTGCTGCTGGCCGACTACGAAGAGCGCGCCATCCGCCCGCACGCGCTGGGCCGCTTCCGCGACCTGCTGATGGCCAGCGTGACCGGGCCGGCCATGCTGGTCTACCTCGACAACGCCCAGAGCAGCGCCAACCGCATCAACGAGAACTACGCGCGCGAGCTGATGGAGCTGCATACCATGGGCGTATCGGGCGGCCCCAGCGGCTCCCGCTACACCCAGCAGGACGTGCAGGAGCTGGCGCGCGTGCTGACCGGCGTGGGCGTCAACCTGCGCGGCACGCCGCCGCCGCGGCTGCCGCCGGCGCGCGCGGGGCTGTACCGCAGCGAGGGCTTGTTCGAATTCAACCCCGCGCGCCATGACTTCGGTGCGAAGACGCTGCTGGGCCAGCGCATCGAGCCGGCCGGTTTCGACGAGGTGGCGCGCGCAGTGTCGATCCTGGCGCGCGAGCCGGCCACCGCGCGCTTTATCAGCGCCAAGCTGGCCGCCTATTTCATCGCCGACAACCCGCCGCCGGCGCTGGTCGAGCGCATGGCGCAGACCTTCACGCGCACCGATGGCGATATCGCCGCAGTGCTGCGCACCTTGTTCCTCGCGCCGGAACTGGACCGGCAACTGGCGGCGCCCACGCGCAAGTTCAAGGATCCGATGGTCTATGTGGTGTCGTCGATGCGGCTCGCCTATGAAGGCCGTCCCGTAACCAACCTGCGCCCCGTGATGAACTGGCTGAACCAGCTCGGCGAGCCGCTCTACGGCCACGTGGCGCCGGACGGCTACCCGTCGTCGGAAAGCGCGTGGGCCAGCTCGGGCCAGATGGTGCGGCGCTTCGAGATCGCGCGCGCGATCGGCTCGGGGCCGGCGGGATTGTTTGCCGGCGATGGCGCGAGGCCGAGCGGCGCGCGCTTCCCGATGATCGGCAACAAGCTGTACTTCGACACCATCGAAGCCACCCTTGGCCCCGCCACGCGCGCCGCGCTGGCGCAGGCGGAATCGCAGGCCGAATGGAATACCGTGCTGCTCGGTTCACCCGAGTGGATGCAGCGCTGACAGGGAGCAGACCATGCAACGCCGACAATGGCTGAAAACAATGGGCGGCGCCACGCTGGGGCTGGCGCTGCCCGCCATCGCCTCGCGTGTCTATGCGCTGCCGGCGCAGGCCGATGCGCGCTTCCTGCTGGTGTTCCTGCGCGGCGGCTATGACGCCGCCAGCGTGCTGGTGCCGGCGGGCAGCGACTTCTACTATGCCGCGCGGCCCAATATCGCCATCCGCCGCCCGCCCGCGGCCGGTACGGACGCTGACCCCAACGCGGCAGTGGCGCTGGCGCCGGCTTTTGCCGCCGACAGCGCCGCGCGCGGCATCGGCGACTGGGCGCTGCACCCGGCATTGGCCGCGACCATGCTGCCGTTGTGGCAGCGCGGCCAGTTGGCCTTCGTGCCGTTCGCCGGCACGCACGACCTGTCGCGCAGCCACTTCGAGACCCAGGACGGGATCGAGGCCGGTTTGCCCGGCGAAGGCGAGGACCGCAAGTCCGTGGCCTCGCTGCGCGGCAGCGGCTTCCTGAACCGCCTGGCGCAGGCCATGGGCGGGCAGGCCGCGCCCGTGGCCTTCACCGACGGCTTGCCGATGGTGCTGTCCGGTCCGCGCGACGTGCCCAATGTCTCGCTCAAGGGCAGCGGCCGCACCCCGTTCGATGCGCGCCAGGCGAAGCTGCTGGCGCAGATGTACCGTGGCACGCGTTTCGAATCGCTGATCGATGAAGGCTTCGAGCTGCGCGAAACGGTGGCGCGCCAGGCGCAGCCGCAGCCCGGCAGGTCAGGCAGTGACGCCGGCACCATGGCCGCGCGCATGCAGGAAATGCAGGCCGCCAACCGCCGCTCGCTCAGCGCGCGTGGTTTCGAGGTCGAGGCCCGGCGCATGGCGGGCTTGATGCGTGAGCGCTTCAACCTGGGCTTTATCGACGTGGGCGGCTGGGACACCCACGTCAACCAGGGCGGCGCGCAGGGGCAACTGGCCGGCCTGCTCGACAACCTCGGCCGCGGCCTGTCTGCTTTCGCTGCCGAGATGGGTCCTGTATGGGACAAGACCACCGTGGTGGTGCTGTCCGAGTTCGGCCGCACCTTCCGCGAGAACGGCACGCGCGGCACCGACCACGGCCACGGCACGGTTTACTGGGCCGCGGGCGGTGCGGTGCGCGGGGGCCGCATCGCCGGTGAGCAGGTGGCGGTAGAACAGGCCACGCTCAACCAGAACCGCGACTGGCCGGTGCGCAATGAGTACCGGGCGGTGCTGGGCGGGGTCTTCCGCAGGTTGTACGGGCTGGATGAGGTGCGGCTGGCGCAGGTGTTTCCGGGGGTGCGGGGGCGGGATATCGGCTTGGTGTAGCCC